>DAOURK010000178.1 GCA_030625085.1 Pseudomonadota bacterium | reverse complement strand
GCAATTTGCTGGAGAGGTTATCGAAAAAATGAAAAACCAAAAAAATTAAAAATGATTTAATAGCTTTAAATTCAAAAAATTATGGCTACAATAAATAACGAAAACAAGAAAACTTTTTGTGCGGAAAATAGGTTATAATATTAAAAAATGTTAATTTCTCCGTGGGGCCTTCAGCGAGGATTATAAAAGCCGAGTTTCAATATGTTAGAAAATATGAATAATAAACGTATTATGAATTGGAAAGATGTTTTTTTTGCAACCCCTGGGCCAAAAACGGCAAAAGAAACTATAATTCTTATAATTAAAGGACTTTGCATGGGTACTGCTGATGTTATCCCGGGAGTTTCCGGAGGTACCATTGCCCTTATTATGGGTATATATGAAGATCTTTTGCTGGCGATAAATTCCATAGATATATCAATGGTAAAAAAATTATTGAGGGGTAATATTAAAGATGCCTTATCTAAAGTTCATCTACGCTTTTTATTTTTTTTACTTATGGGGATTGGAATAGCAATTTTAAGCCTTGCGAGGATTATGAATTATCTCATTCATAATCAAGCGGTATTAACATGGAGTCTTTTTTTTGGACTAATTGCTGCTTCGATATTTGTTGTAGGAAAAAAAGTAAAAAATTGGCCAGGGAGCCCGGCCATCTCATTTTTAGCGGGAGGAACAGCGGCTTGGTTTATTGTAGGACTTATTCCTGTATCGACACCTGAAGAATTTTGGTTCATTTTTCTTTCGGGGTTTATTGCAATTTGCGCTATGATCCTTCCCGGCTTAAGCGGCGCATTTCTGCTGCTTATTTTGGGTAAATATGAATTTATTACCGGAGCGTTAAAAAATCCTTTTATATTTAATAATTTGGCGATAATTATAGTCTTTTGTTCCGGCTGCGTTGTGGGACTGCTCGGTTTTTCCAGAATATTAAACTATCTGTTCAAAAAATGGCATACTTTAACGCTGGCTTTCCTAACCGGCCTTATGGCGGGATCAATGAGAAAGATATGGCCATGGAAAGAGAGCCTTGAGGGAGTAATGATCAGAGGAAAATATTATGTTCTTAGGGAACAAAATATACTCCCCAAAGAGTTCAACGCTAAACTCTTATTAGCGATAGGTCTTATTATTATTGGATTTGTTGTAGTTGTTGTTTTGGAGCAGCTCTCAAGAAATAAATAATTTCATAACAGATATTTATACAAATGTAGCGCAGGGCTGAAGCCCTGCGCTACATTATAATAAAATTAGTGCATGAAATTTAATATATGAAATACTATAGTAACACAGGACGTCTGAGCTGAGTAAGAGGGAATCTCCCTTAATTTTTCATATTGTCTTGTTTTAACTCATCGATTTTTTTCAATAATTGATGGGCGATGGGCAATCCCGGATTCAATTGTAAAACCTGATACAACATCCTGCGGGCCGGCTCCGGTCTGCCCTCATCCATATAGGCTATAGCCAGATTTACCCGTGCTTCAAGGCTGTAAGGGTTGAGACGTACGGTTTCCTCCCAGGCGCTTATTGCTTCGGACAATTTCCCCTGATTAAGGTAGGCAACTCCAAGGCCGAAGTGGGCCTCAGCATGGGAGGGATCAGTTTCGAGGGCCTTTTGATATTCCGAGGCGGCCTGGGCAAAATCCCGTTGACTTAAGGCGGCATTACCTAAATTAAAGTGAGCTTTGACATTTTGAGGGTCGTGTTGAAGCGCTTTTTTCCATTCCTCACAGGCCTCCCTAATATTTCCTTTCTGCTGATAAAGAACTCCAAGGTTCAAATAAGCCTCAAGATACCCCGGATTTATCTTGATAGCTTGTTGATAAAAATTTATAGCCGTTGATAAATTTTGCTTTTTGGCGTAGGCCACACCCAGATTGAAGAAAGCTGGTGCATTTTGGGGGTTGAGTTGGAGGACCTTTTCATATTCCTGTATGGCTTCCTCGGTTTGACCATTACTGCCGTAAGCAAGGCCCAGATTTAATTGAGCTTGCAGATTTTGGGGGTCCTGTTTGAGTATATCCCGGTAAAGATGGATGGCAGCTTGATTGTCCCCCATCTGCATGGCAAAAGAAGCCTGGGTGAGGTACAAATCCGGATCATCCGGAATATGATTGATGGCCTGAGACAGAATTTTTTGAGCTTCCTCTGTTTGGCCTTGCTGTTGGTAAAAAAAAGCCAGATTTTGATATGGTTTCAGGTTTTTTGAGTCTAAGGTAATGGCCTGGGTATAAGCCGTGATGGCTTCATCGATTCGGCCTTGATTAGCCAAAAGGACGCCCATATTATTATAAATATCAGGCTGATCGTTTTTAATGGCCAGGGCCTGCTGAAAATATTCAAGGGCTTTATTTTCCTCACCAAGCCGGGTGTAAGTCAGGCCAAGATTATAAAAGACTTCATACTGATCGGCATTTAAAGCAAGACTTTCGGTAAATACCTGCAGGGCTTTCTCATACTCACCTTCTTCAAGATAGACAATACCCAGACAAACCCGCACATCTCCATATTCCGGATTTAAGCGGATGACCTGCAAAAATTCTTCTTGGGCTCGATGCCTCTGGTTTAAAAAGGTATAGGCCCGGCCGAGAATAAAATGTACAAACACATTATCCGGATTTTGGCGGACGATTTCAATTAAGATTTCTTTGGCTTGTTCGTATTGGCCCTCATTCATCAAGCCGGCAGCCAGGTCAATATCTCGCTGTGTGTGGACCATATCCTTGGGATCAGGTAATGATTCAGCTTCCGGCCGGGTTTTATCTTCCTTGGCGGCCCATATATATCCAAGGCTTTTCAGCCGCTCTTCAGCTTCCTTATCGAGCGCCAGGCGGGTATCTTGTGGCGCTTTTCGGCTGGCGAGGCGCTTTTTTAATTCCTCCATGCGCTGGTGGAATTGCTGAGCCGGCCCCTTTTGCCGGTCATAAAAATTATATAATTCACCGGGGTCTTGAGCCAGATGGTAGAGTTCTGATTTTGGCGCCTTAATATATTTCCAGTCAGAATTTCGTATCCCTTCCAGGGGACTCCAGCCATAGTTTATTTGTGGAAAAAGGGTTTCACAATAAAGGTCCAATCCCAAATTATTTATTTTTCCCTGAATGAGGTTCATTAAGTCAATCCCCTCGACGGGGGGTGATGGGAAGTCCAGGGTGGACAGTATCGTGGGCATGATATCTATGGTTCGGACAAACTCCTGGATAATTTTTTTTCTTGGAATTTTTTTCGGATAACGAAAAATAAGAGGAACATGTAAGGTAGTATCATAAATGAAGGTGGCGTGAGTCAACTCATTATGCTCCCCCAAACCTTCGCCGTGATCTGAAGTTAAAACCACTAAGGTGTTGTCAAGGAGACCCAAATTTTTTAATTGATTGATAAGTATGCCTATCCAGTGATCGGTATAGGCGATCTCTCCATCATAGGGGTGGGTTGCGTACTGTTCGGCAAAGGGGTTGGGGGGTTGGTAGTTTGCGTGTGGATCAAAATAGTGAATCCAGGCAAAAAATTTTGAGTTTTTATTATGACTGATCCATTGTATGGCCGATTGAGTTACCATTTCAGCATTTCGCTCATTGTATAAAGACATGGCCTGCTCTTTTTCGGGGTTTAAGGTATCGTCATAATAATCAAAGCCTTGATCCAGTCCATAGCGCGAATCCAAGACATAGGCGCTCACAAAGGCGGCGGTTCGGTAATTTTGTTGATGAAGAATTTCAGCCAGGGTGGTGGTTTGCCGGGATACTCGGCAGGTGCCGTTATTCCGGACACCGGTTTGTATTGGATACAACCCGGTCAGGATGCTCGTATGAGAAGGCAGGGTAATCGGCACTGGTGTATAGGCGTGCTTGAAGGTCACCCCTTCATTAGCCAGTCCGTCAATGTTCGGCGTCTGTATGCCCTTATAACCATAGCAGCCAAGGTGATCAGCCCTCAGTGTATCTATAGTGATCAAGAGCACATTATCGGCCTGAAGTATACCGGGCAACCGGATTTTAGCACAACCCGGATGCAAGCCAAGAAAAAGTAATAATACTAAACTTAGAGAGGTAAATTTTTTTTGACTGATCATTGTTGCGCGCTTTTTATGGCCAAGGCCCTTTCCAGCAATACCTGGGCCTCCTTGTGGTCGGGTTTCAGTTGAATCGCTTGCTGCAGGGCTTCGATAGCCTCTTCGATGAGTCCTTGAATCAGGTAACAGTAGCCTAATCCATAGTAACCGAGCGGATTTTCAGGATGAAGCTTGGCTGCCTTTTGATATTGGCTTATGGCCAGATCATAGTTTCCCCTATTAAAGGACAAAATAGCCAGATTAACCAGACCTTCCAGGCAGGCCGGCGAAATCTCCAGCCCTTTTAAATATTCTTCTTCTGCCTTTTCCATGAATCCTAAGGCATAGTAAGTCATACCCAGATTGATATGTAATTGTAAGTTGTCAGGGGTTATCTCTTGTGCCTCGAGGTATATTTCTCTGGCCAGGTCAAATTTCCCCTGATTGTAATAAACGACGCCCAGATTAATGTGGGCTTCCAGATTTTGGGGATCTAACGCAAGAGCTTTTTGATATTCCAACACACTTTCGGCGAGTTTTTGTTGGTTAAAGTAAGCAATACCCAAATTTACATAGCCGGCCGCATTGGCCGGATTTAATCTTAGGGCTTCCTGATAGGCCTTTATAGCCTGGTCTAATTCTCCCACCTGATAGTAAGCGATACCTAAGTTATAGTAAGAATCAGCCGCCGAAGGATTGAGAAGAATTACTTTTTTAAACTGTTCAATAGCCTCGGGAAATTTTCCTGTTCGAACATAAAGAGTGCCCAGGCAACTATAAATTTTGGGCATATTCGGGTCCGTCTGGCGGGCCTTTTCAATCTCTTTAAAGGCTTCTTGATACATACCCTTGCCAATATAAGCAGAGACGAGATTGACCCGGCCCTCAAGGTGCTGTGGATTCAATTGCAGCAAGGATTTAAATTTTTTAATAGCCGGATCAAAATTGCCCAGGCTGATTAATACGCTGCCTAAATTATTAATGGCATCGACATAAGAGGGGTCCATTTCATGAGCTTTTTCAATATATTCTTTGGCCTTTTGATAATCCCCCAGGGCCAGATATACACTACCGATATTATTATACGCCTTGTGGCTTTTTGGATTCATGGCCAGAGCTTTTTGAAAATAATGCATGGCTTGGTCATACTCTTTCATGCCGAAATACACTACACCCATATTTTCGACGGCCTCAACATATCCAGGATTTAAGTCTAGGGCTTTTTGAAATTGCTCCAAGGCCTTTTCATATTTGCCGATTCGGTTATAAACCGTACCCAAATCGTTATAGGCGCTTACGTAACGGGGATCAAGACGCAGGGTTTCGTTGAACTCTCGAATGGCCAGCTCCGTTTCCCCTTGCTGATCGTAGATATAGCCAAGGACAAAATGAGCAAATACATCATTGGGATTAATTTTTAAAACTGTCCGGAACAGTTCGATGGCTTTTTCTATATTACCCTCACTGTAATAATAGGTGGCCATATTGAGAAAATCAAGGGTACTGATCATATCTTTAGGGTCAGGGTATAGGTCCGGTTGAGCATGTTCTTCCGGTTCTGAGGACACGGTAGCAACATAGCCCAAGCTTCGGAGCCGCTGAGCAGTATCCTGATCCATAGCCATTTTTTTTGACTGTATTTGCCCGCTTGCTAAAAGGCCTTTTTTCAGTTTTTTCATTTCTGTTTCAAGACCTTTGGCCACCTCTTGCCTTTCAGCATAGAGGTTGGTCATTTGCCGGCGGTCTTCTCGAATATTGTATAATTCTGAACGAGGCGCCCGAATATAGACCCACTCGGAGGTCCGCAATCCTTCCAGAGGACTCCACCCGTGGTTGTATAAGGGATAATAGGTTTCGCAGAAAAATTGGCTTCGTGAAAATTGGTCTTTACCCTGCAGAAGACCCATCAGGCTTTCTCCTTGGCAGAATTGTCTTTCCTTTGCTCCGACTAATTCCAGGATAGTGGGGAAAATATCAATTATGGATACCTGGCGGTCGATTTCTACGTTTTGGGGTAAAATAGCCGGATAGCGGAAAATTAAGGGAACATGCATGGTGGCATCATAAATGAAGATGGCGTGGGTTTTTTCTCCATGCTCTCCAAGCCCTTCTCCATGATCGGAAGTCAAAATAACCAGGGTTTTATCCCAGATATCCAGGTTTTTAAGGGTGGTAAATAATTTTCCTAACATTTGATCCACATAAGAAATTTCTCCATCATAGGGATTTTCCTTATAGGCGGCAGCGAAAGGTTCAGGTGGCTCATAGGGGGCATGGGGATCAAAGCAATGCAGAAAGAGAAAAAAAGGTTCACTCCCATGAGTTGTTAGCCAGGTTTGTGCTTCAGAGACTACATCCTCAGCTTTTCTTTCATTATAAAGAAGGAGCGGTTGTGTTTTGTCTTTTTTTAAATAATCATTGTAAAGATCAAATCCTTGATCTAAACCAAATCGTCTGTCCAGGACAAAGGCCCCTATAAAGGCAGATGTCTGATATCCTCGGGCCTTTAAAATTTCAGCCAGAGTTTCCAACTCCGGTGAGGCTACGAATGTTCCATTATTGCGAACGCCATGGGAGAGAGGATACTGGCCGGTCATCATGGAGGTATGTGCGGGTAAGGTTATCGGGACCGGCGTATAGCATTGGGAAAAAAGAGCCCCCTCTTTAGCTAATTGATCAATATTGGGAGTTTGAACATCACTATATCCATAACATCCAAGGCGATCGGCTCGCAAGGTGTCAATACTTATGAATAAAATATTAAACTTCGGCGCCTTCACAGGGGGCGTACTCCCAATCCGGTGGCATCCGGTGATAAGAATGAAAAGGAAAAAAATTCCGAAAAATTTAAAATTATTACCTAATTTGTTTTTTGTTATACCTGTCATGGGAAACCTCTCTTTAAGTTGATGAAAGCAAATTTAAATATCTATAGGGTTTTAACCATAAATTTCGTACTATACACTATACATTAAATCGGAAATTAATAATGTCTCCATCTTGGACTTGATAACTTTTTCCTTCCAGTCGCATTAATCCCTTTTTTTTGACTTCAGTCATTTCTTTGTATTGCATAAAATCGGTGTATGAAACAACCTCGGCTCGAATGAATCCTCTTTCTATATCGGAATGAATTTTTCCTGCCGCCTTGACGGCCGGAGTCCCTCGGGTAATAGCCCAGGAGCGTACTTCATCTTTACCGATAGTAAGAAAACTGATCAGGTTCATCATAGCATAGCTCTCACGGATAAATTTGCTGCGGGCTGATTCTTTAATGCCCATCTCCCGCAAAAAATCAACCTGTTCATTAAGAGGTAGTTGACTAATCTCTTCTTCAAGCGAGCCTATGACCTGCATTGAGCCCATTTGTTTATCACGGCAATATTCTTGTATGGGAGTATAGAGATTAGCTTTAAAACCGGACTCAGGTATGTTCACTACAACCAGGGCAGGTTTAATACTCAAGAAGGCAAAGCCGGCTATTTCTTTGTACTCAGCCTCACTAAATTCCTGGAAACGCAATGGTTTTTCTTTATCCAAACAAGCATAAATTTTTTCCATAATTTGAATCAATTGAGGGTCCTGGCGCTCTTTTTTTAAACGAGCCAAGGTATTATCGGCAATGGCAAAATCAGAAAAAAGTAATTCGCTTTGTAAAGTGGCTAAATCATCCAATGGATGAAAGTTTTGACTTTCGGTATCAAATCCCTTGATGACCAGAACCAGCGCTTCCATATATTTGAGCTTTTCCAAAATTTTGGAAGAAAACTTCTCCTGCGCGGGCATTACCATATCGGCAAAGGTAATTTCGGAATAGGTGATTTTTTTAGGCTTAAAGATCTGTGAGAGATCGTCAACTCGTTCATCAGGAACTTTAATTAACCCCAAATGGATTTCTTTTTCTGAAGAGTATCCGCCTGTTTTGGCTGTCTGTCCAGTCAAAGAGTTAAAAATGGTTGTTTTTCCGCTTCCCTGTAATCCCATAATCCCTACTTGCATGCTTATTTTCTCCAGGCTATTTTTAATTTTGGATTTTTTGCCAGACTAACCAGATGTACGATTTAGTTGAGATATAATAATTATATATAAGTCAAGATATGAGTCAAGCAATTCTCATTTTAGCTTCTTTTAAGCCTTTAAATATTCATGGAAGTGCGGAAAATTAGCCCTGAAGCTTTTTCATAAATATGTTAGGTTCGGGGAAAGTATTGGGGGCGACATTTGTGGGCAAGAGGATATAGTCCTCTCCCTTTACTTATTACTTATAAAAAAATAATTCTATGACGGAAACAGCCTGGATTATTAAAGAAGCGTCACCCTTATACAGTCAGCATCCTGGATCATCTTCCGTACTCCAACCGGAATGTAAAGTTCTCCATTGCTGGTGACCGCAAGCCTGCCCATATACCGCCATCCTGTATCCTTGTTGGTGATCTCCACCGGGGTCCTGGTGCCGTCCCTTAACTCGATCCCTTCAGTTTTGGCCTTATCGACCAGGACGTCAGGGATATCTAACTTCTCCAGGTAGGTTCTTTCTTTAGCCGAAAATTCCCATTCTAAAAGCATTTTTCTCTCCTTAATTAGCTTTTAAGTTGATAAGTTGATGGGCTCAATAGCTGAGGCCACCTTCGGTTTATGGTTCTTTTTCCATGATAAGCAGGTCCCTTACCAATCCAAGAAGCCGCTTATTTTCCCTGGCCTCTTTTACGTCAAATCCGGCAAACTGCTCCCAGGTGAGGGGGCAACTAATTCTATGCACTGGAGTAAAACCCGCTTTGATGAAAAATTCATAGCAGTCAATGACGTGGTCTACGTAATGCCTGCCGGTTACAGCAAGCTTCCCTCTCAGCTCGGTAGTATTCTGGATTAAGAGGGCCGTGTATCCTCCGGCTTTTACCGTGTCATAGCAGTCCCGGATGAGCTTTTCCATCTTGCGGTTAAATTCATCAAGGCTTACTGAGGAGAAGGAGCCCTCTTCCTTTGGGTATTTGCTGCGCTTTTGCCTCCAATAGGGGGGATCAAGAAATATCAGGTCACAGCCCTGTGCCTCCTCAATGTTATTCGGAGTTGCCGGCTAAAATGCCATTGTAAAATACAATAAAAACAACATGTTAAAATTATACAGTTTGCAAAAAGCACGCTAAATCCATACACCAGCTCGAAAAAAAATAGGGTGGCGTATGGAATCTG
>DAOURK010000176.1 GCA_030625085.1 Pseudomonadota bacterium | reverse complement strand
TAAACGAGTGCTCACTAGTCATACGTATTCTACTATTACCTTACCCACAGTTGATGGCCCTGTAATTAATTTAAGGAAGGCAGGAATACCGGAAAGTATTCACCAACAAATTTATGATAAATTGGGAGTAAATTATTCGAATCTACCCGCACCTAAAACCATCGCCTAATTAAAAAGTGTTGAGAAACGTGTAGTGTCTTACAATCATAACTGATTGTTTAATATAATTTTAGTTTTAGAAATACGAAATTGGGGTTAGACCTGCCAAAAATGCAGACTTAAAGCCCTACGCTACAGTATAAAATTTAATATCTGAAAATCTATATCATATGAATTGATAAAAAAAGCAAGGATAATTTATGGCCAAAAGAAAAAAATGGTATATGTGGAATAATAGACAATTACAGAATTAATAAAAATGAGACAATAATAGTGTAAAAAACTATAAATATAAAATGAGAGGTAAGGAGGACTCTATACCTTTTAAGATTAGAGGCCATATATTTTTTAAAAATTCGAAACAGGCAATAAAAAGAAAATAACATTCCTACCAGCAAAAGCATAATCTGGAATACATGAAAAAGAGGAATACTATAAACAATTGTGGTTGATTCAGCCGCCGGATGTAATAAAGAAAATATGTAGGTATTTATTCTTGGCAAAAAATAAAGGGCCATACTAACGATTCCGGAATTAACAAGAGGTTTTACGAAACTGCCCCCTTCAAGCTTTATATTTTTAAAAGCCAGGATAATATGGGTAATCACTTTAAAAAAGATGATGAATTCAAAAAAGAAATACATAATTTTAAATAAAGAAAACAGCGTCTTACTATAAATTACAATATTAGCTTCTATAGAAGGCGATAAAAGTACGCTGAATAAAAAATTATGTACTACAGGCAAAAATTGAATCTGATAGGCTATATGCGCCGCCAGGGCTAAAGGTACATAGGCATAGGTTAATCTCCACAAAATTTCAGATCCCGACTGTTCTTTATTTCCATACCCCATTTCAGTGATTATCCATAATATAAATAAAAGGATACACGGTGTTACTGCATAAATGAGAGTGAAGGGTATGATGTTGTGGCTTATGATATGTTTTTGCATGAGAAGAATGGGAATTATGATCCCCATTAAGGAAATAACAAAAAGAAAAAGCCCTTTGTTGAGCTGATTTGAATTATAAATTTCCGTGGCCGGCGGCCTTATATTTAAGGATATATTGTTATGGGTGCAACTGCGCACACAGTTGAGGCATATTTTACAAGTCTGGTTATTATCAACATACATGAGATGCTGAAACATAGGGCATCCCGGATTATCTTTGGTGCCTTTATAACAGTCATGGGTAGTACAATGATTAAGGCATACATCAGGATTGGATCTTAATTCTACAATTGAAGCCATAGAACAGGTAGAGATTAAGCCCCCCAAAGGACAAATAAACCTACACCAGGAATCCCTCTTATAAATCACCCCCATTGTTACCGCCAGGCTGACTATACTTAATTGAAGTAACCCCACTTTAAAGGAGGAGTGGCGCATATCGGAAACCTCTTCTACCCAGATGATAAAAAGGAATCCTAAGGTCATAAAAAGATAATCATACTTTTTCCAGGGAAAGTTACGTTCTTTATTCACAATCAGTTTGGCCAGATGACTATAGGTGGCATAAGGGCAGATAGAACACCACAGCCTTCCAATAAAGAAAAAGGAAATAAACATGGCCGGCCACCAGATGGACCAGGTCAGTAGTTTGCCGACATTATTGTAAGGATAAGGAAGTTGATGGCTAAAAAGGGATAGCCCTATAATCATCAGAAAGGCTAGAGCAACTATTTCCCGAATCTTTTCCGGAAAGAGTTTCCTCTTTACCCACGAGACAAAAAAATCCAAATCTAAGAGATTAAATAGAACCAGGGGCTTTCCGGCTGGAGGGCCCAAAAAAATATGCTCGGATCGTACAGTATCAGATCTGGTAAGGCTGACAGCGCGCTCAATAACCTCCTCAAGTTCCTGAATATTTGATAATTTATAATCATGGCCCAGCAGGACCTTAATAGCCCCCTCACTAACCTTATCAACTTCTTTATGATAATACATAGCATATTTTTTGATAAAGTGATGCACAAGATCGGGAATGTCCTTTTTTCTTTCTCTTAAAGGAGTAAGACAGAGCTTTTGAGCAGATAATGATTGTAATAATTTTTTATCAAATTGCCCTATCTCCTGTTTAGTTTGTAAATCTACCCTACTGGTGGCCATTATTCGAACATCCGGGGAATAGAGGTTTTCCTGTATCTTGCTCTTGTCTTCAGCAGTCAAAAGTTCCTGTATTCTTACCTGAACCTCAAAGGAAAGCACTTCAATATTTTTTAATAAAAGACTGCCTCCTTCTGCCAGTTCAATATAGCTGAACCCTATCCCCATTTCCTGTTGAGAAGGTTTATAAAAGGATCGATCCCCGAATAGCTGGGTATGCACAGTCTCAGGAACCAATTTTTCACAATCTACAGAGATAAAAGGTTTCTGGGAACGAGTACTTTTGTTGTGGATGATCCTGGCAATAAGTTCTTTTCCTGTCCCATATTCACCTTCAATTAAAATGGGGTGATTATTTTGTGCGATTGTTTCAATGGCTGAGGTTAGCTCATTAATGGCCTTGCTCTTTCCGATAATTTTTGTATATTGAACTGTCCTTTTATTTTGCTGTAAAAATTGAAGTGCCTTTTCCTTATATTTAGCAGCCTCTTCCACAATATTGGTTTTACGTAATTGCTTCAGCATAGATCTTAAAATATGTTGACTAATCTCAGGGTCTATCTGCAGAAGTTCTAAAAAATTTTCCTTTGGCAAGTACAAACATTCACTATCTACCACAGCCTTAATTTCTGTAGTGCTTGGTTGATCATATAATAAACAAATATCCCCAAAACAATCCCTTGGAAGCAAATAAGAAATGTGGGTTTGACCACTCTTTTGATCCTTTACATATACATCAAGACGCCCCCGAGAGATAATATAAAAATTTTGAGCCTTTTGATTTTGCTTTATGACAATCTCTTGGGCTTTAAAATTGTCAACCCTGAATTGATCGGCAATAGTAGGAACCAACAAAGGGGGTAATCCTTTGAATATATCTACTTTGCTCAATAAATCGGTAATCTGTTTTGTATCCATAAGATAAAAGTTTCGCCAAAATAAAAATTACTATGCAATTAAATAAGATAAAATTTACGATAAGTATAGTAACGAAATATGTGAATCACTTTTTTTCTTCTTTGATTGTATTAGCATAGTTATTAAATTTCAAGAATATTTCGAGGAGGCAAATCGATAAAATTTTAAAGCTTATTTTATTTTAGAGTATATTTCCCTGAAATATACTCTAAAAGGCCATATACACCTTGACAATCCATTATCAACATTATATGGTTATAAAAACGTAAAACTTTTTTCGGTTCTACGAAAGAAAGGTTGAGGTTCAGTTTGTTGTTTTATGAATTACCCAAGAAAGCAGTCTTTTCTTGGGAAAGCATTAAGTTGTGGATAGGTTATCTGAAACAATGGAAGCCTATAGCTTTTCCTGAGCTTTACAGAAACATCCCAACTTAAGAAACTAAAAGAAAGGAGGAATGTTTCGTATGGCTCAAGGACGAGTTAAGTGGTTTAATGACCAAAAAGGTTTTGGCTTCATTACAGTTTCAGGTGAAGAGAAAGATGTATTCGTACATTATTCTGCAATTACAGGTGCAGGTTTTAAAAGCTTGCAAGAAGATCAATTGGTAGAATTCGATATTCAGCAAGGCGCTAAAGGCCCACAAGCTGTAAATGTACGACCACAATAATTTTATTAGTTGATGTATGAACGAGAAAAAGCGGTAGAATAATTTCTACCGCTTTTTTTATATTTTAAAACCTTCTCATGTACATCTTTAAATACTTTGGCAGTGGGGTTTCACTTTCGGCCGATGACGATGGTTGAAAGGCCGTGCCATGGCAAGATATGGTTGATAAGACGAAAAAGCCAGTAGAACATATTGAGGATTTTTATCTGAAATGATGAAAGATCTTTTCGGTGTAATATCTTGCCATTAAGGAACCAGGCAGGAACACCAAATCGGTTAAAGGAGGTAATCAACTTCTCAATATGAAAACCTGCCTTTTCCATAACTTCCACTAACTGACCATCGGAATAACGACGAAAATGTCCTAATACTTTATCAAGGCTTGAGAAGAGCCATTGTCCATTCGGCACCAAAATAACAGCGCGGCCTCCCGGCTTTAAGGCGCTATAGATATTCTTTAATCCCGTCAGATCATCCTCAACATGTTCAAGAACATTCACACAAATCAGCGTGTCAAATTGATTGTGATGGGGTACAAAGTCATCCTCTTTATTTAAATCTATGGTTTCCACTTTCAGGTATGGTTTGGATAGACAATAGTTTTTAAGATAGTCCAAATAATAAACATTAATATCACTGACCACATATTGAGAGCGCGGAAGAAGATGAGTGGTGAGATTGCCCATACCAGCACCTATCTCAAGGACATTATTGCCGATATACGGCCGAATAATATTGGCCATCCACTGAGAAAATTTGGGCGCGTGGCCCATACTATTCAGAATATAAGCGCCATAGGCATTTTTGGGATAGATATCATTACTCAGCCCATATTTAATTAAACTATAAAGGGCGCCCAGTCCATCTTTCCACCGTATTTTTTTCCCTTCTTCCTTAGTGCGGCCTGCATAGGAAATGGGCACCTCAAAGATAACCGCCTTACGTTTAACAAGTTTAACAGTAAGTTCCGGCTCAATATTAAAACCCTTGCTGCGCAAAGGTATTGATTTTAATAATCTTGTCCTCACTGCTTTATAACAGGTCTCAATATCGCTAAAATTAATATCAGTGATTAAGCCGGCTAAAAAGCTTAAAAAACGATTAACCAGGGCATGTTTGAAGTAAAGGAGCCTGCAATAATCCCCAACCAGAAAGCGGGACCCAAAAACAGCATCAGCATTTTCCCTAATAAAGGGGATCATTAACTTTTCATAATCCCGGGGAGAATATTCAAGGTCCGCATCCTGGATAATCGTTATCTGCTTATCGGCCTTTTCTATGGCCGTGCGTACAGCTTGCCCTTTCCCGCGATTGGTCTTATGTTCAATCAGGCTGATCTGCGGATAGTCCTTTATAAATTGCCGAAGAAGCTCTGTGGTGCCATCGGTAGATCCATCATCTACTACAATAATCTCCATTTCAGAAATAAAATTACTTCTAACCTTTAATATTCTCCGGAGACACTCTGTGACAGTATAAACCTCATTATAAACCGGCATTAATACTGACAAAGAAACCTTAGCATTCACGCTCACTTAAAAATATTCCTACCTTACTCTACCCTCTATTACTCCCCTCACCTGGTATCTATGCTTCCCCGTTTTCCCATAAGCTTTTATCTATAAATCGGATAAATAACCCAAACCAAAGCATAAAGATCCAGGCCAATAAGGAGCAAGATAAAACCATAAACCAGTATATGCGCTTTTATTTTAACCAATTTGGTAATATATCGAAAAGCAATATCAATACCCAGAGCTATAAAAATACAAATGCACACCATAGCCGGGAAAATAAGCCTGGCCTGAGCAGATAAAAAGGTAAAATTAAGGATAACCAGATTGGCTATGGTTATAAAGATGGCCACAAAATAAAGGAGGAAGCACATTTTTATCCTTTTGGGATGTCTCTCCCCCCAAAGGGAATTAACTAATCCCGCTATACCCATCATACTGATTAGCCCGTATATCCAGTAAGCCCAATTGGGAAGAAAAATAGTCAGCCAATCAAACAGTCCCCAAAAAGAAGTAAACAGCCTCTGAAAAAAAATCTTTTTGAAAAATACCCCCTTGTAATGGGCAGGCAAAATAAGGGTGGGATTTTGTATGGCCTGCAAACGCCAACCCAAAGGATCTTTCAAACCATACATATACACATTTCTCACAAAATACCAGCCGGAGATAATTCCTATTGGCCCTATAAATAAGATCAAATTAGTAAATAAACTCTTGAATTTCTCTTGCCTTTCAGCCATTGATTTATAGATGATACCAATTACAACTATAAGCGCTATACCAGAGAGATTTACCTTGGTGATGAATCCAAAACCAATACAAAGCCCAAGAAAAATCATTATCTTTTTTTGGTCGTTATATTCGTTCAGCATCAATTTGGTTAACAGCCAGATAGCCATGGTAGCCCACAAGATGACTAAATTGTCGTTATTTAATGATCCACTCAAAAAATTAAATTGTGGATTAAAGGCACAAAGAGAGGCTGCCAATAAGGAAAGATTTTTGTTATTGGGAAAAATAATGTGGGCTGTTTTAAAGATGAAAATAATTGTGAGACAACCAAAAAATACGGAAATTATTCTCAAGAGATGTAATACTCTGACAGAATCGGAAAAAGGGAATCTATCCTCTTTGGTGGTTAGAAACATATTTTTGTCTTTACCTTGGGGCCATTTTACATAATCGGGATTAAGGGGCGGATAAATTTCTGTCCTGAACCCTTTGGATGGATCATTATAAAAACGAGCTATGTCCTGGTGATTATGTATCTTTATATCCGCGGCTTTATTTGGGGAAAGAAAACTCAAAAAAATAGCCTTGATGAAATAATAAAGAGGTGGATTGAATCCTTCAGTGGAGATAGATTCATTGGCGATTGTCTGATTTGGAAGACTCTTATTTTTGGCTAAAAACTGTATGTATTCAAAATGAAAGGGCTCATCCGGTGCGTTAAAAACCGGGATTACCAGGCTGAAGGCTAACGAAATGAGAATAAATAAAATTATTATAAAAACGAATTGGTGACAAGTTTTCTCCATTTCTGAATTTATAGCATAATTTTTCTCAAGTGGCTATTTTATAAATTCACTGCTTACAAATAATTTCAGCCTCCGAGTTATATGCTCGATCCTATTTCAGGAGCGCCCGCCCCTATCATTTTGCCTTAATGGTCATTATCAGGCCATAGGCCTTATTGGTCTACCTTCTTTTTCTTACTGTTATTTGAAGAGCTTATATATTGTCCTCTTACAACGGAAGTCATACTATTACTTTTTTTTCATATTCTTACAGAGATAACAGTTTCTGTAAAATTATTTATTATCAACAGTGATAAAGGTGAAAAAAGTCCTTTTTATAAATTATTTTTTATACCTTCAATAATTTATATTGTAAAAAATACCCAATTTTGAATTGTTTACGAGATCAACAATAAAAAAAGATATGAATAATTTTTCATAATTATTTATTTTTTTTGCCTTACGATTTATACAACTAATACTATCTAAGAGGAGTATCTAATACAAATCTTAAAAAATATTTAATATATAATAAAAATTATTGCTTAAAATTAATAGACTTTATTAATGGTATAATTTATGCACATTATAAAATATTAATAATTTGATTTGTTATGGCTCACTTTTAGCCTCAATCTATTTTAATGGAGGAATTTATGATTTAATAAAAATACTCAATCTTCTCATCACAAAATTGATTTTCTGCTGAAATTGCCGTTTGAATGACCATTTGACTGCTCCTCATATAAATTTCCAATTATCCTAATACTGATAAAACCTTTACAATTACTTAAATGATGGCCTGGATCTATCAAGCTAAACAAGATTAACAGAGTGTAAAAAATTTAGCTTTTTATTCCTGTCTATCCTGTAAACCCAGTTTAGAAAAGGGTAAAGAAAGCGCATAAAAAAAATTTTGTGATCTATTAATGATCTTATTTGGGAAATGTTAAAAATAGTATGAAAAAAATATAAATTAGGAGGGATAATATGTAAATACGCATCAAATTAATTATTGCCTACCCAGCCTAGGCTTCAAATAATACACCTTGGTTTTTGAACTTAAGCATCTAAATTTTTGAAGGAGAAAATAATTATGAACGTAAGAAAAAAAATTATATCCTATAGCTTAATTATATTAGTGGCCATTTTTTTAGCAAAAAGTGCTTCGGGTGTTATTCTTCCCTCAACTTCTGGTTTAGATTGGTGGCCCCTACCCCCTTATAACACACTCTGGCCCCTATGGTCACCTCTTTTATCTCCACCGAACATCCTTGGTATACCCATTCCTATAGTGAACAGCTTAGCACCGAATACGGTCCTTCCCGTGACACCTGGTTTAACCTGGGACCCAAATCTGGACTATCCTTGGCTCCTTTACAATACACCCTTGGGCATGGCCTATTACGATCCTATATTCGGTATTGACTTATGGCCGCCACGTTATCTGACTAGTCCCTTAGGAGGGGCTCTTCCGATTGATCTTTCTCTAATTACCGGCTGGAGTACCTTAAAACCGACAAGTACATCCTGGCTTACCGCCACCATTCCTGTAGCTAATAACGCCTATTATACTTCATATCCGCAATTTGCTCCCTTACTGAGTCCGGCCACAATTTTAGGATTAACTGCGTTAGTTCCTTAAGAGGAAAAAAATAATGAAACAGGTAACTTAGAGAAATGAAAAAACTTTTATTTGGAGGATATTGACTGTGAGTAGAAAAAAAATTTTACCTTTCATTATCATTATTTTCACTATTATCTTTCTACTTCATATACCCGCTGGTCATGCTCAAATTTATTGGTGGCCTCTTCCGCCATATAATACTTTATGGCCCTTATGGTCACCGGCACTATCTCCACTTAATGCCGCCGGGATTCCAGTTCCCATAGTAAACAGCCTGACACCCCAAACAGTGCTTCCCGTTCAACCAGGTCTTACCTGGGACCCGGACCTGGATTATCCATGGCTCCTTTACAACACACCAGCAGGCATGGCATTCTATGACCCTTTCTTTGGAATTGATTTATGGCCGCCGGATTATCTAAATATTTTGGGTATTCCTCTTCCGATCAGCCTGCCTAACACCTGGACTGATTTGAACCCTACGAGTACTTCCTGGCTTTCAGCATTTGTGCCGGTAGCAAATAATGCCTATTATGCTGCCTTTCCCATCTATGCTCCTTTGGCAACGCCGGCTTCGATTCTCGGAATACCTGCGCTGATTCCCAAGCTGATTCCCTAGGAAAGAAAACAGCTTATCATAGGGAAATATGTGGGGAAAAATGATGAATGTTAAATTTTTAATTTAGCAGAACAAAATCTCAATGGGCCGACCATCGATTTATGACGAAAACCATAGTCAAAAGTCAATGGTCGGCTTCTTTTTTTCCGCAATTATCATTTTGCCATTTTTATAAAGTGCAGGGCTTTAGCATTAAAAAAATAACTTGTTTTATAACCTATTTTCCGCACAAAAAGTTTTCTTGTTTTCGTTATTTATTGTAGCCATAATTTTTTGAATTTAAAGCTATTAAATCATTTTTAATTTTTTTGGTTTTTCATTTTTTCGATAACCTCTCCAGCAAATTGCTC
>DAOURK010000042.1 GCA_030625085.1 Pseudomonadota bacterium | reverse complement strand
TTACTGTAAAAAGGTTGAAGGTAAGATCTTTTATTATAGGGTAGTACAGATAATCGAAAATGTCAACAGGGAATATAAATTTTTTTTAAGACTGTAAAATGAAACACTTAAGAGGATTTAAAAAATCTCCGAATGACGTTGCCCCGGGAGGAGGGTTAACCTCGTTATTTCTACCTGCTCTTACCCCAACGTTTACTCCAACGCTTTTCCCAACGCTTACTCCAACGATTACTACTCCAACCATAGGAATTACTACTGCCTTAGTTCTTGGCGGCGGAGGCGGAGGTATTGCTACGACTTTGACCTTGCTTAACACAATTCCACTAACCACTGCTCCGAGCATAGCCACACCAACTATCGGAACAACTACAGCCATATTACTCGGCGGCAGCATTAATACTACAACCTTACTTTTACTTGGGCTTTTATAAATAATTTGATGATTTTGCTTGAGGAGAAAGGATTATGAATGCAAGAAAAATTTTAGCTCAAAGTATTATTATTTTTACAATGATCTTTCTTGTTTGTATACCGTTAAGTCATGCTCAATTAGATTGGTGGCCGCTGCCTCCGTATAATACATTATGGCCCTTATGGTCACCCGTTTTGTCTCCACTGAATGCCGCCGGAATTCCAGTTCCTATAGTGAACAGCTTAACACCGAATACTGTGCTTCCAGTGCAACCGGGCCTCACCTGGGACCCTGCCTTAAAGTACCCATGGCTCCTTTACAACACACCATCCGGTCTAGCTTTTTATGATCCCTTTTTTGGAATCGATTTATGGCCCCCGGATTATTTGACAATTTTGGGTATTCCACTTCCCATCAACTTATCAAGCAATTGGAGCACCTTGGCCCCTACGGGGACTGCTTGGCTATCAGCAGTTGTACCGGTGGCGAATAATGCTTATTATACCGCCTATCCTCAATTTGCTCCCTTGGCAACTCCTGCTGCGTTTCTTGGCATACCTGTGTTGATTCCAAAATTGATTCCATAAGAAGTTAGTCTAGAACCAATCTAAGCTTAATCCGGTTAGGCGAGACCACAAGAGGTCTCGCCTAACCGGGTATCGCCTATTATCTATAAACAGGGAATGACAAATTTATATTTCTTTGTTCTTGAATCATTAGCTATTTCTTCTACCTCTTCTACATCAAAATCAACAATATTTTCCAGTGTCTTCTCTCGAAGAATTTCTTTCATCTTTTTTTGAATCGCCCACATGATTGTTTGGGCCTGGCCAGTTCGTTCGAGCTGTTAAGTGATTATGTCCGGATGCATCGTTTCTCTTCTACCGAAGGGGAATCACTTTTATCCTTGACACTTTCGTCTAAAAGATAGCGCCTGGTTCGAAGAATTGAGCGGCGTAAAAACTGCGGAGCAAAGCGCAGCAGTTTTCTATAAGTGGCGATAATAATGGAATGTAAATGGTTTCCTGTATGTCCAATGAAAATATTGTATGAGCAAGGGAAGGGAAACTGGACAAACAATGGATAAAATTATATTGTAAAGGGAACTGGGAACAATGCCTCAGATTTCAAATGGAAGAGCGAGGAGAATATCACTCGGATTGGATGCTGCCCGATGGAACCTTCCAAAAAGATTGACAATCAAGAGATACAATTTCAAACAGGCAGTGTAGTAACTATTTCGGCTACCCATGCTATGCACGACACATATACTGCCTTCCTGGCGCCCCTTTTACCAAAATTCATAGATAATTTAACCTTATCAAAAACCGAGGCAGGACTGCTGACGGTGTTTATGCAGGCGCCTTCTGTGTTTCAACCTCTCATCGGTCATGTAGCCGACCAATTTAACGTGCTTAGTCTTGTTGCCCTCGCCCCCACAATTACGGCCGCAATGATGTGTTTTGTGGGCCGGCCTCAAAACTATACCCTGTTATCTCTCCTTTTGTTAATAGTCGGCTTGAGTTCTGCATGCTTTCACGCTGTAGCCCCGGTGATTGCCGGCAATTTGTCAGGCCTAAACCTGGGCCGAGGTATGGGATTTTGGATGGTTGGGGGTGAGCTTGGCCGCGCGCTTGGCCCCATTGTTATTGTAACAGCCCTCCAATATGTGAGCTTCAAAGGTATATCGTGGCTTATGATTGGAGGCATTTTCGCTTCAATTATTTTCTCTTTTTGTCTTAAAGGAATAAAGGTATCTGCCTCCGGCCATACCTGGGGAAAGATCTCATGTCTTTCCGGATTACAAGGGATAAGATCAATTATGCTGCCCGTAGCCGGTCTGGTTACTGTACGCTCCTTTATGGTCTCTTCACTCACCACTTATTTGCCCACATATCTCACTGAAGAAGGGGCTAATCTTTGGTTGGCGGGGGCCTCTCTTTCAGTATTGGAAGCAGCAGGTGCGGCGGGGGCGCTGTGCGGCGGTTCATTGAGTGATCGGTTTGGCCGCAGAATCATTCTTTTGTCAGCCATGCTTACCTCTTCGTTTTTTATGTTTCTCTTCCCAGCAGTTAGTGGTTGGGTCCAATTCCCCCTATTGATTATCCTTGGATTCAGCTTGCTGTCTATGGGTCCTGTTATTATGGCCTTAGTGCAAGAAAATTTCCCCCAAAACCGTGCTCTGGCATGGCACCTATATGTGCCTTAGTTTCATCATGCGCTCTATATCAGCAGTAATAGTAGGGGCGATAGGAGCTCTCTTTCAACTGCGCAAGGCCTACATTCTCAGTTCATTCATAATGCTCCTTGGGATCCCTCTTATTCCTTTTCTGCCAAAAGATAACGCGACTTAGGATGTAGCCTACGTTATAATACCTTTGAGCAAAATTATAAAAAAAAGTAATGGATCAAAAATTATATGGGTTATCGAGCCAGGTTAAAGGAGCATATAAATCCACCTATTGGTTCTTTGTCCGGATTAATGGGAAAGCAGATCGTGCAGTGAAATTAAGCCCAAGGATAAAGGAACCATGAAAGTAAGGATATTAAAATTTTGCTTTAAGGCAAATTTGTCTTGATGATTTTTTGCCTATAAGCAAAAAAGTATTGCTTTCTTCGTCTCCAAATATTATAAATGCTTCAGGGGATAAAGGGGATTAAGTAATAGTAAGGTGGGTTGTTATGATAGTGGGTTGTTATGATGGTGCTATGGTAGGAAATAA
Organism: Pseudomonadota bacterium; assembly: GCA_030625085.1. Classification (GTDB taxonomy): domain Bacteria; phylum SZUA-182; class SZUA-182; order DTGQ01; family DTGQ01; genus DAOURK01. Next base: position 29,064 of record DAOURK010000042.1, on the reverse strand, counting down.
TGAGGGGTAGATATTTGGGGGGAATGAAACTTTTCTTTTATGGCTTCTTTTGAATTTTCCTCAGCCAGAGAAAGAAAAAAAGTAGCTAAGCGATCACTGCCCTCTTCAAGGCGATAGTATTTTACAGCCCGTTGCCTGGCAGTTAAGGCCATCTGTTTTCGTTTTTCTTTATCATAAATTAAGGTTAAAAGACGCAATTGCCATTCTTGCTGATTTTTCACCACAAACCCTTCCTGGCCGTCAAGAATAATCTGTCTGTTTACGCCAACATCAGAACAGATCACCGGTATACCGCACGCCAGATATTGAAGGAGTTTGATGCTGAATTTACCCCTTGTCCAGGGGGTATCTTTTAAAGGGCACAGGGCAATATCCATTCTTTGAAGGATGTTACGTTCTGTTTCTTTTTCCCAGGGGATGTATTGAACTCCGATTTTCTGTATTTCCCGAGGGGGAGGCTCTCCTGACTGAATGAGAATGGCAACCCCGGTTTCCTTTTTTATTTCTTCAAGGACTTCGGCTAATTCTACCAGGTGCGGATAATTCCAGGCGCCTCCAGACCAACCGATAGTCACTTGACAAGCCCCATCTTCTGGCTGATTCTTGTGGCTTTCTAAAACTCCAGGTATCCCAATGGTCAGTTGAGAAGCGCATGAATGAGGCAATTTTTCCTTTTTTTGAAAACTCTCCTTTTGTGAGGGAAAAACATCGTAGGATGGTATACAATTTTGAGAAGGAGGTGTAGTACCTTTCCGGCAGGTAGTGGCTGGGAAATAATAATGAGTGTCTATGGATAGAGGGAAAATCAAAACCGATTGATTGAACTGCCTGGCGTAATCAGCCAGATACTCATGGGAAACAATGACCCAATCAGCCATTTTAATAATGTGCCGGATTTTTTTCTCCATAGATTTCCCAAGGTGATTTTTAGAAAGCCAGAGGGCATCATCAAAATAAAATACCAGGCGTTTTGCATATCTTCGATATAATCTTTCCAGCCAGGGGGTAACATGATTTTCATCCAGATCTCGTTGAATAAAGATAATATCATGGGAGTGCAATTTCCACAGGTCAGCTAAACGTAAAATAAGAGAAAAGGGATAACAGAAAAGACAATAGACCACAACTCGCAAGGGCCGGTAATTGAACCAGGGCAGATTGATCAAGGCGTATTTTTCAGGCCGGCGATGAGCTATAGAGCAAACGATGCCTCTTTTCTGCAAATAGGGGATATGTGATAAAACAGCAAACCGGGTTGAGGGGCTCGTCTTGCCTTCGGTTAAAAACAGAACACGCGGTTTTTTCACCTTTATGGTTTCCTTCATTTACATCAATTCATGTATAATGGTCTCGTAAAAAGTCGTATTTGGTAAATCTGTCATTTCTAACATTCACTACGTTCAGTGTAAACTTCAGGGAAAATCTCATATTTTTCAGTATATTGTCTAACAAAGATTTCTCACATTCGTTCGAAATGACAACTTAATGAGATTTTTTACGTAGGAGTCTGAATTTATCCTATAGATGTTCAGATAAATAATTTCACAATCGATATTCATACAATAGTAGCGCAGGGCTTCAGCCCTGCCATAATGCAGGGCTGAAGCCTTGCGCTACATTATAAAAAAATTAGTGCATGAAATTTAATACCTGAAATACTATAACCCTGACAAGCAGGATCGAAAAATTATAAAATTGAGGATAACGATACTATGCACCTAAACAATACGCGCAAGGGTGGGCAAAGGACAAGGGGCGACATTGTTTTTACTCTTGCTGACTATTTTTGCCGGATTGCCGACCACTAAGGAATCGGGAGGTATATTTTTTATTGACACAACAGCGCCGGCGCCAACAATGCTGCGATCACCAATTTTAACTCCTTTTAAAATAAAGGCGTTAGTGCCTATAAACACATCGTCGCCAATAATTACCGGATATGATGGAATCCCGGTATCAGGCAAATAAACATTTGTCCTTTGTTTATAATCTAATGGATGATAATCATGATCAAAAATGCGAACATTACCACCTATTTTCACATTTCGCCCTATGGTAATGTTACATCGTGAAGAGAAAACAGTGGAGGAACATCCGCTGTTATCTCCAATATGTATACTTCCATTACCAATACATTGAAAAACAGAGGGGTTTGTCATGCCTACCAGATTGGAAGAAAATCGCGAATTTATTTCTACATTCTCTCCAAAACGAAGAGATCCTTTTTTATCAATATGAATAACAGTTTTCCCATCTACACGAAGGTTCTTTCCATGGCTGCACCCAAGAAAAAAAAGCATAGCTTTTACTCTCAAGGTAGAAAAAAACAGAGAAAGTTTGGTGATGAATTTTCTGTATAACATAAAAATATTAATAGGGAATTCATACCCTTTCATATATTTCAGGATTTTGCCTAACAACGATTTTTCACCAATTCCCTATCAGCGCTATCATGGATACTGTCCTCTAAATCCCATGGAATATCAAGGTGGCCAGAGTCTAACGGCTTGTTTAACAATTGATAATGTCGAATGATGATGTCTTGATAAATCTCCAATAAATCTTGGGCAATCTTATCCGGATTATTAACATTCTTTGCCCTTAACCTTCCGGCCTTTGAAATGCGCACGGCTAATCTTTCCTCTGTGAGGATTCGATAGAGACATTCCGCTAAAATAGCCGCATCGCCTCTGGGAAACATCAGGCAGGTTTTTTCATGTTCAGCAAAAGAAGGAAGACCGCCGGTATAGGAAACAACTGAAGGGATGCCCATTAATAAAGCCTCCTGCAAACTGTTCGAACTATTCTCAATATGCGAGGCTATAACAAAGGCCCTGGTTTTTTTTAATTCTCCGGCCAATTGTCTGGAATTTTTGAAACCACAAAACTGAACATGGTGATTTAATCTGAATTTCCTTACTTTCTCCTGCAAAAAGGCCCCATATCCTTTTTGAGGAAAAGATCCATAAATATGCAGCCTTACCTTGGGGAGTTTCTTTTTTACATGGGCAATTGCTTCCAAGAGACAATCAATACCCTTATAAGCATAGGAGGAAGAAATGCAGGCGATTGTCCCTGGTTTGGTCTCATTGATATTCCATTCTTCCTCGTAAAACGCCTTTCTCATAACTTCATCACAGTGATAATATAAATGGTTATCCTGAGCCAGACTTGTCAGATGACTCTTATCCCACTGAGTTCTTCCCATAAAATAGCGATTTGTCTTAAAAATTTTCTTCTCAGTTTTGGTCTTTCTATTCATCATGAGAAAATGCCTGATGATCCGTGGAGAACAACAGATTTCCCTCCAGAGCATACTGCCAAAATAAACCCGAACATAGGCGGATAATATTCCCTGAAGGGAAACCACAACAGGGGTGTTTATTCTTTCTGTAAGAAGCCCATAGAATTCTTCCGTGCCATGGATATGGACAATATCGGGATTAAATTCTTTGACAACCTGCTCACAATAAGATAACTCTTTTTCATAGGATTGAAAATATTCACAGATTCTCGATTTAGGCACACAGAAATAGGTAACCTTATTGGTTGCAAATTTTTGAAATTGAGGGAAATGTGGTGAGGAACAAGCAATAGCTAATTGATCCTCAAGGCCAAAGCCGCAATCAAGATTATCTAACAGGGCCCGCTTTAACGCCGGCATCCAGGACCCCATACAGTCGCCTTTTATGTTAAAATGGGTAATCATTTCAGGAAATGGTGTATTCACAAACCATAAAATTCTCATGAAAGTATAATCCTCATAATCAGCATAATGGATCTAAATCCTGTAACGTAATATAACTATTAGCCTCGGTTTCATTAAATCTTTGTCGCTACAGCCATAACTTGTCGCCGCTTCAGTACCAAGGAGGTACACATACAAATACCATCAAATAACCAAACAGGCAGATACCTATCCAAAACCCGCCACCATCGAGGAGGCCAGGCATGTGTGTATATTTTAATTGTATCTACGCGATAACCGGCTTCACCCAATAGATTCCCAAGAAGTAACGGAGTCCATGTATAAAGATGTTTGTCTACATTATTACTTTCCACTTTTCTCTGTGTCCGCCAATCATCAACCGGCAAATACATGATAAGTCTTCCTCCGGAAACAAGCTTTGAAGCTATGTCCTGTAACGTCTGGCAAGGGTCCTTCACATGCTCTAAAACATGATTGGAAATAACAACAGTAACTGAAGAATCTTCTATGGCAGCAAGTGAATCATAAATTTTACTTTGGGGGCCGGCAATTTTTCGTGCCGAGGGGTTTGGTTCAATCCCAATTTTTCTTTGACAATCAAGATGCCGAAACAGATGACCGCCACCGCAGCCAAAATCTAAAACAACATCATCGGGATGGATATAGCGGATAAATTTTCTGGCATTGATTCGCCCTCGCTGATCCCCTCCTTCATTCTGTATCCGAAAATAGGCTTTTCCCTTATCCCCAACATAATGGGCGGAAACGTTTTGTCTGAATTCTTTATTCTCTATCGGCTTATTCATTGTAACGATTTGAGTATATACTTATTAGGTTATTGTTTGAGACATTCATTACTCTTTATTCTTTATAGTGCTAAGTTCTGAGGACTGAGGGCCGAGTGCTGAGGACTGAGTGCTGAGTAAATGGTTGTTGTTTGGGACATTTATTATTCGATAGGGAGTTTGTTAAATTTTGGCTACTTTATATATGAATCCATTCCATAATTTCCAAAGGTTATGGAGAGGAGTTTTCTCTAAAATAGTTGCCCAGGCATTACAAACAGCCGCAGCCCTTTGATAGAGAGGATTTGCCATTAATCTTTCTACGTCGGCGTTGTCCCTTATGTTCACGTTAATTTTTCCCTTTCTGATATCTTCCCACAATTTTACCACCTGCTCAGGATGGACTCCCTTATATTGACAGAGCCAGCTTATATATCTATGTACATTATGCACCCGAAAGGGATTCCCCAGCCGAAAATAACAATTCCTCATCCATTTTTCTATCCCCTTATTAAACCCCTTCTCAGTAATTTCCGAGGTTCTAGCATAGTAACTACATTTTTTCCTTACCTGATCCGGAAACAGCAAAGAATAATGATAAAGGGAGATACCTTGGGAAAATGTGTTTTGGGCATTCCACCAGTTTAACTTACGAAGATCTTCACCCTTGTCATTGTAAACGGTAGGAGGCCGGTGACTGATATACCAAAATCCCTTGCCCCACTTGAAAAGCCGATGATACTCAAAAGAGCGGAGGAAATAATTGTCACAATAAAAATCCGGTGATCCCCAAAACGTAGTCTGCTGAAAGGACATACCCGCAATTTCCGGATGCAGGCAAAGCAGTCGGCAAATCTTTTCCATATCCGCGTGAGTATAAAATTCGTCAATATCAATCTGCCAGAGATAATCTCCGGTGGCTACCCTGGCATAGGCCTGGCTCTGTTCATCTTTTTCGCTCCAGAAGCCGGCGCTGGTAATGATTTTGAGTTTATTCTCCGGGTCTTCTGTTTCTTTAAATTCCCAAAGCGCCTCGATGGTCCCGTCGGTAGAGTGGCCATGGGGGGCTTCATCAACAGCTTTAAGAGAGCCCCCCTCAACTACAATAATTTCATGGGCATAAGGATAAATCTGCCGAAGGCAATATTTGGTAAAGGGCTCTCCATTCAAAACAATGATGCCAAAGCTAAGGCGAGGGTATTCCTTTGAAGACTTCATGTTTTTTGATGTACCATCCAGAAGCAAGCATGTATTCTATAAGCAGATATTACATAGTGTCTATACAACAAAACAAAAGCAAGCTTGAGTTTATCCTTGGTTGAAGGTAATCGAGGTTCTAAGAAAGCCTTTGAAATAATCGTTTTAAGAGGAGGGATGAGAAATCTCATCAAGCACCCAACTCTATTGAAATGGAATTGACTCCCTTCTGCAGGCAAATCATGATTTCCTGATGAATTGATACGAGCTATTTTTTGATGTAATTGTCTAAAAGAAAACCGTGCCGGATGAGCTACACAGGCATTTTCAGCATACACATGCTTATAGCCGAAATAAAAAACGCGCTGCCCCCACTCTCTATCTCCACCGGATGTAAGTTTGTCATTAAACAACCCCACTGTATCAAAAACTCTTTTTAAGGTAAACATATTGGCTGTGGCCCCAAAATGAAGCTTTTCAATATATTTTTTTTGGGGAAAGGCCCTTAAAGACTCATAAAGTTCCACGGACGTAAGCCGTTGGGGATTTTTAAAAAAAACTTCTATCTTGCCGCCAACCAATCCACAATTAGGATGCCGGAGGATATTGAATACGCCCTTTTTAATCCAATCTGTTCCTGGAATACAGTCAGCATCAGTAAAAGCAATAATCTCACCTCCGGCCAAAGCAATACCTTTGTTTCTGGCAGCATAGGAGCCGGGCCGGTTTTCCACAATAACCGATGCTTGAGCGAAATGACCGACAATTTTTTCAACTGCCTCATCAGAACCATTGTCAACCACAATGACCTCGTACAGATTTTCAGGATAGGTCTGATTTCCTAATGCTTCCAGGCAGATTTGAAGTCGATGGGCATCATTAAAAACCGGTATTATTACCGAAACAAAGGGCTTTGCTATGTTTTTGTCGGCTCCCTGCCAGTTCATAATTTATCCCCAATGTGCCGGATGAAGATACTGATCCTAAAACTCATCAATAAGAATTTCTGATTGAATTCCAGCAATTTATCTTCAAGAGCTTGCCAATGTCCCTGATATCGTGTTTATAAAGTAAGGATAATCTTCGCCGTAAACTCTCGCTTATATTTGGTCTTTTCGCACACAATAATCGTGATAAAAAAAGGCTATCTATACCATTAATTGCAAAACATATCATCTTATCCAGTGAGCTTTGTTCTTTGAAATACAGACGAGTTCTCTCTCTCGAGTAAATATACAGGGAATTATTGCGAAGCCTTAAAATCCAAAGTCTCCAAAGGGAATAAAGGGCCGCTTGAGGTCTGCTATCTAATTGCTGAGGAATGTATGAAACATCAATTCCAAGAAATTGATAAATTTTTTGTATCTGTTTCAACCTATTTTGAAGAATGTCTTTGTGGAATAAAATACATACCTGTTCTTCATCAAATACCGCGAAATATCTTTTGAGATGTTGATAATAAAAACCAAATTCAACAATTTCCCGGGACCTTGGCCACTTTTGCCGGTACTTCCCATCAAGTATTTTTATCATGCCCTCTTCAATGGGACAGGGAGGAATAAAGCCTTCACGAATATAATGAAAATATGCTGATATGGCTCTTTCGATTGGGTCACGAAGAACAACAATAAGTTTTACCTTGGGAATAACCTCATGTATTCGCCCCGGGCACTCAGATTTCGCTAAATAGTTTGGCCTCTTCATTCCTATGGCTTTCTTGCCCTGTGCGCCATGAAAAAGCCTTTCAAACTTTTCCCGTTCCGTTTTAGAATAATCGGGGTCCTCAAAATAAGGTATTTCACCGGAAGGCATGAATACCTCGGGATGCTCTGCTAAGCATAACTGGATAAAAGTACTCGCTGATTTTTGTGCACCAATAATCAAAAAATTTGGCAGCACTGATAACTCTCTTTCCGACTCAATTGATTTACCATGTTAAAGTGTCTCAGTGCTCCCATCGCTGATAAATTTCAACCAACAGTCTATTCAATTTGCTTACATCGTGATGTGCCATGATAATCCGGCGGCCTTCTTGCCCTAAAAGCGGCCATTCTTGCGGATGCGTTATAAGATGCTCCAGCCTCTCCGCTAGGGCCTCCGCATTACGCTCGGGAACCAGATAACCCGATTTCCCATGTCGGACAATTTCGGGAATGCCGCTGTGTAAGGTTGACAATACAGGCAAACCCATGGCCTGGGCTTCCATCAGGGCTACCGGTGTGCCTTCCTGATCACCATCAGAGGCTGTTATACTCGGCAGCATAAAAATATCGGAGGTTTGGAATAATTTTACCATTTCACTCTGCTCTTTCCAGCCAAGGAACTCCACATATTTTGAAATACCAAGTCGCCAAGTAAGTATTTCTAATTCCTCACGTAAAGGGCCATCGCCGGCAATACGATAACGGATTTCGACACCGTTGCCTTGCAGAATCTTGGCTATGGCCTTAAGACCATATTCAACACCCTTTTTCTCAACCAACCGCGCTATGGTAAGAAGGTGAATCGGCCTTCCATTGCTGTGAATTCGTTCGAAAAATTCAAATTTAGATGGTTGAATGCCGATCTGATGACAGATAATTCGCTCCTCTGGGAAACCTAACTTTATCAATTTATTCTCCATAGTACGGCTAAGGGGAAGAAAAAAATCCCCTCTTTTTATTAACCGTTTATAAACTCCTGTGCTGATCTGCGAACGTCTTGTGACATCGTATCCATAAAAAGAGGTAACAAACACTTTATGCGGTATAGAGGAAATGATAGCTGATAATAAACGACCCATACCTCCAAAATGACAATGCACGATATCATAAGGCCCCTTATCAAGGAAGGAAATTGTATAAAAGAGACGCGTGAGATCTATCGCACTTTTCCAACCCCCTAATGGATTGAGGCCGTTTATAATCGAGCGGGGATGATAACAGGCATTTTGGGCTATCCATCGAAACGCCTTGGAAATCCTTTTACCCTTAGGTATGGGGAAATTTTTAAGATATGTCGTCCGCCCTAGGAGATTATACTTAATGACATCCGGGTGACACTTTTCATTCTGCGCGCTCAGAGCAAAGATGTGAACGTCGTGTCCCAGATCCAATAAGCCGGTAATCTGATTCAGCACGAAGGTCTGCGATAGGCAGGGAAATATGGTTGTAACCAGGGCAATTCTCATTGATCTTCAGCCTCTAGTGTCATGTCAACTTTGTTATGTCGTAAAAATGTAATATATTTTACCTATAATAGACCAAAGATATCAGATAAAGCTGGCTCGGCTTCATCCAACATTACGTGTTTTATAATCAGCCATAGAGTACAATACCTTCTTGAAGGACCATTTTTACAAATTTAGAATTTTTTGAAAGATCTATTATATCAACCGGTTTTGGTAAGGCAAATAAAAGATCTCCATAAAATTTATAAAAATTTTGTAAGGAATATACACATGCCTTCAATTTTGAAAGTGATTTAAACAAAAAATGGATACACCTGTCCTCTACTCGTGGCCGTTGATAAGCACAAGCAGCTTAATTTATTGTAATATAAGGTTCTTCATAAATGGGCCAATCGTCAATAAAGAACGACTAATAATTACGATTAATTACACATAAATTTCGTAAATGGTGTTCGTGTAAATATTTTATCTAATACTCCATATTTTCTAAAGCATCGATGCGTACTTCTAAATTTTCAATTATTATATTCTGTTGTTCAATAAGCTTGTGAAGTTGTACAATATAAATGTGTGCCTTCTGCAACTCTTCTACAATACCCCTTCGATGAGCGCCAGTTTCTATGATTTGCCGGCCGCTATCATCATCCACTTGTTGCGCCACTGGAATTGCCTTAAGGTGCTTGTTATCCCACATAAAATCAGCATGCTCCTCGATTGACTCAAGCTCATATTCTGTGCCGAAAACATAATCAGCATTGAATTCATCTCCCCTTTGGTAGATGAGGCCATTTACGTCTAGCTTGCCTACAGGCTGCGTTGTACCAATACCGACGTTCCCGTTACTCGCTATATGCAAACTAGTGCCGTTTTGGGTGGCAAAGTTTAAATTGTGTGTTGATAAAATTTGATTCTCATCAAGGGCAAGCTTATATTTTCCATCATCCAACACAAGTCCTGCCCCGGAAAAATCCGGATCAAGTGGATTGCCAATGGTCCCAGTGTATGCAATGGTAACCCGCGCAACTGGACTTTGTGTTCCTATTCCGACATTGCCCGAATTTCTCACTACATTACCTTCAATTTCCGACCACGGACCAGAGGAAAGATTAGTCAATCCGGAACCATCACCTACAAAGGCTATAGCTGTAACAGTGCCATTTACGTCTAATGCGCTTGCCGGATTCATCATGCCTATGCCGACATTTCCACTTGAATTCTCAAAAATTGACTTTGAATCAATAAGTTGTGCTCCATTCCATTTAGAAATTCGATTTGTTATAGTGCTCCCTACTTTTGGGTCCATCTCTGCAGTTATGCCAACATTATCAATGCCATCAGCGAAACTCAAGGGAATACCCGTGATCTCATCCCAGGATACACCATCCTTGACACTAGATAATACAGTGGGATCGGTTTCTTTGATAATGCCTTTATCATCACCATCGATGATATCTAGAGGTATCCCCGATAGCTCAGACCAATCCACACCATCCTTGACTTCAGCATTTACAGTAGGATCGGTCTCAGTCATTATGCCAGTGTTGTCATCGGCAATTTTCCATCCACCGTTTAGATATTTTAATATTTTGTCATTCGTCATCCCGGTTGTGTCAACATCTGATAAGTCGGCTATTTGGTTATCTGATAGGTCATCATCAGCTAAATTGCCATCATTATTCGTAAAGATATCGGATACGTCTTCTATCTGATCTTCCAATTCCATTTCTGTATTCATTTCGAAAAATAGAGGGTCCGTCTCGATAAATGTGGCTGTGTCATGACCGATTTTTAAAATGCTTATTGTATTATTCTTATCACTTTGTACTCTTCTTTTATCGATCTGTTGATCCACATCTAAAAAAACCAGTCCTGGTTCTAAATTGACCTGTATCGGATTTATATCAAAACAAATAGTTTCTCCTTCCCTAACTTGTATTATGCCCTCCGGATGAAAGGTAAAGAATATCTTATCGCCAAAGATATCCGGCTCTTCGCACACCCATAAAGGAGATTGAGATGTACAATAAAAAAGAGAGGTACTGGTATCATCCACCAAATCACCAGGACCACTGCCCAGAGGAACAGATATGACTATCTGATCTGTGTCTGATCCCTCATAGATCAGTTCCCCTTCGCCACCCAGATTAACAAGGCAAATAGTTAAGCTAATTTCACTCTCAGTATAAATCGGAGTTGGAAAGACAACATATTGAAAATAAGGGTTATTTGTCTTCTTGGCTTGGAGTATAGAAGGAGTGAAAAAGAAATACAACGCTAGTGTTGCAGCGAATACTATGAATATTTCCTCCTTTTTCATTTTTTGAATCTCCTTATACTTTGAGGTTAGAAAAATTAGCCCTCAGAATAAAAAATATTTCGCCTCTCCCCTGGACCTCATTCTTAAAAAATTATGGCCGAAATGCTCTGTTGCGCCTCACTCCTTTATTCAAAATAGTTGTTTCCTGAAAACTGAAAAATATAAATGTCTCCCTTCTTTTTATTCAAACTTCCTTTTTGGATTTTTGAAAGGCAATTACAAAGATTCACCTTAAAAGCAGGGGCTGAAGAAAGACAATAGGAATGTTCAGGATGAGAAAAAATTTCCATTGTTAACTTAATCTTTTCAGTATGAATTACGTTAACTATTTCATTTAATGCTGACACTATAGATGAGGCGAGATTCTTCATCTTTCCCGGAAAGATATTTGGATCGGTATTATTCAATGATAAGGACTTTTGCTTTTCCCATCGCCTGCGGGCTATATTAATCTTTTCCATTTTATTTACCTCCCTTCAGACAATTTAATTTTTACTTAATCTTGAAATGAATTGTCTCTTCTGCCCTTTCGTAATCTTTCTTTATCATCAAGAATAGTGCCATTCATAATTGAATACTTGAATATTCTCTTATTTCTTGATGTCTCTGTGAGCCTAAATCACATTATTTCTTAAACTTAGCTATCAAAAACTCCCCTTATGGCAATAACGTAATACGTGGGGTAGGCCGCATATATCATTTTTCAAAAAAACAAAAATGACAATATTTGTCAATAAAAAGTAAAGGCATCCGCTCATTTTTAAAGAGCAGAGCTAAGGTAAATTACTGAAATGACTCTTCATATTTCACAGTGACAAAAAATGAACGTCTTATAAACAAAAATTGTCACTTATATAAAGCCCTTACTGTTAAACAATTTCTGGGAGAAAGATATAGACGTAGGTATTCCCGGAGAGGTCAATTCTTCTGTTTAGACACTGACCAGTCAGCACATTCAACTCTATCTCTGCCATATTCAACCAACTCCCATGCTTCGGAGTATACACAAATTCAAATTTATCCCATAACGCCTTTGCCCTATCTGGAGGAAAGGTTTCATAGCTTGACATGACACTAGTCCTTTTTATACACCGAATGAAGCCTTCTCAAAGTCATAAATAGTTGATGCAATGATTTCAATCGATAAGCCAAATTAGGGGACTTAATCAAAACAAGGAAGTAAAATTCAATGAATGAATAATGTTTTTTTAAGGGCTGCCTGTTTACTAAATATGATGATGATTCCCTGTGATAACGATACTCGGTTAATTGCTCGTTTAAAAACAGAAACTTGCCCTTTATTGATAACAAAACCCACAACAACCAATCCTCAAATTGAAAGAGCTGCCTGAAGGAAAAATTCAAATTTTTGAGTAATTCCGCACGAGCAATTACCGTAGAATTACAAATTCTATTATGTTTGAGAAAATATGATTGCTTATGGTATGCATAAATATAATCTTGTGAAAAGGGATGGAAGGCTTTTAACTGCTTATTATTGACATCAGAATCTGATTTAAGTTTTACGGCTGTATGACACATGGCAATATAATTATATTGTTCTAATTTTGCTATTTGTATTTCAATTTTATTCGGCAAAAACAGGTCATCCGCATCACAGAAAGCCACATATTTTCCATTACTTTTCTTCAGCGCCAGCATTCTCGATTTACTTACTCCTTGATTGCCTCCATGGTGATGCCTAAGCAATTTTATGTTGCCGTATTTGTTGGAATAATGCCGGCAAATATCATAGGTTTTGTCTTTGCTCCCGTCATCAACAATAATCAATTCTAAATTTTTATATGTTTGATGAATAACCGATTCAATGGCTTCAGCGATAAAATTTTGAGCATTATAAGCCGGCATAATAACCGAAACGAGGGGTTGCATGTTCATCCTTCAATAATTTTAGTTACAAAGTCTTCTTCATTTTTATTTATACAATAGAGCTCATTAAAAATATAAAAAAATTTATTTATTTTATTATCATCTATAAAAGAAACTCCGTGTTTTAATTTTAAGTCTAAAAAAAATATCAACATATCTCTGTTTTGGGCGTCAAAGGTAAACCCTAACCCGCCATAGCTTGCATTACCACAAGAAATAACATCTTTCCCTTTTATCAAGGCTTCTAATCCTGCTTGAGAATTTATGGTAACGCAAATGTCTGCCCTGTCAATGAAATTATATGTATCGTATTGATTTTTAGAATCTATGAAGATATTCGTTGATCGAATGATCTCTGATAAAGCCTGAAGAGACATAATTTTTTGGTAAGTAAGTAAATCATATTTTCTTTTTAAAATGTCAATACCTTCTACCTCTTTTGGATGTAATTTAATGATCAACTCAAAATCATTTGCTTCAGAGTATTTAGCCAATTCATGAATAATGGTGACCGGATTATTGAAATCGTTAATTCCGAATAAGACGGAAGAATCCGTATAGACTTGCCCAAAAAACAAAATACACTTTTTCTTTTTGGGAATTGACAAACTCTCTAAAGGGCTCTCATGTTCTTCAGTTTTATTATTCTTTATATTCTTAAGATAGGTATCCACACTTTGCCAGGCAAGTTGGTGATTGATAGTATTTTCCCATTTCCAGAAATAATTTTTGGCCAAATTTTTATTTACCGTAATACCAGACACATCATCCCATACTAATTTTGTTTTATTGAAGGTATTTTCAAAAGAAATCACTTCTATCCCTCTCCTATGAGCTGTTATCCGGGATGCAGTTGCTTCAGGTAAATGTCCCTGTAATATAACCACCCTGACAATCGGGTAATGGTTAAAATAATAAACCATGTTTTCTATGATCTCAGCCGACCTCTTATACCATTTTATGGTTGTCTGAATATGTTCCGGATTATCGAGGTCCAGCTCAGACGGGAAAATTTTAAGATCTACACAAATGGAATAAATGGCTACCTCATAAATAGGTATATCATGCAAAATAATAGACTTATAAGCATCTTTGGTAACATTATCTTTGGTAAAATCATCCTTGAGCTCAAAGATTTTTCTGTATTTAAAAAATATTACTTTATACCCCTTCCATAAACACAAAGCTGAAATAATTTGATAATTGAGGCCATGCCACTTCCTTAAATCAACAACCAATATTTTTTTTAAAAAGGGTATTGGTATTTTAGTCAATCTAAATAACACCGTCTTAAAAGTTTTCATCTTCTCAACTCGCCCGTGTCATCCAAAAAGATTACTGGGGCATTTTTACAAAAGGTCAGAGCATGATTATAAACTTCTATATCCGGACCACAAAGGGAACGAACCTCGTTCCGAAGATCTTCGGAAACACTCTCTTCCCATTCGATCCTCGGTTTTGGATTTTTATTCTCATGGCGTATGCAAATCCGGTGACCGAAAACGGACTGTATAGTTACCATAAACGCATCCAGCCGTTCAAGTACTCCCACTGCGGAAAACTTTTCCAGATTGCCCAATGCTCTATCGATCGCTTTATTAGACTTATAGTCCTCACCTTCGGCAACTCCTCCAATAAATTTAACGTATTGGCGCCCCTGCGATCGCCCTTCTTCCGAATGAATAAATGTATTGAGGTCCATGTTAATTTTGGCGTAGTTTTGGGATTTAAAAGTGTTGTAAAAATAAAGAGAGATAAATCTCTCAACCGGGTCGCGAAGAACTGTAATAAATCTATATTTGGTTCCAAACTCCCGATAGGCCGGCTCGCTGAATCCATAATGACCATGCACCAATGGAATATGCCAGCCCATATGATACAGCAGAAGACTTTCCCGAAGTTTGAACATATGAAAATCTTTCTCGCTGGATGAGGCTTCCGGATAAAGGGCCTGCGTGGCCCTAAATGAGGCAGCAGCCTGTAAACCTGCCGCATTAGGATAGATTTTCCTCAGGGCGTGTTCGACGGATGTTCCTCCGCATCTTGGAATATGCATAAAAAAACAAAGAGGAAGCTCTCCCTTACAGCCGTTGGAGGCGAAGTTGGTTTGGGTTGGAGCAAAAAGTCTGTTTAAAGTATTAATCATCAATTAGTTAACAATATCAGCGCGTTAAGGAATCTGTAGATGAAGGCCAAGGATAATGTATAGTCTCCCGCCATCGATATATTATTTCTCCGGCCTCCGGTCTTAGTTCTTCAAGGCGGGCTTTAATCTGAAAGGAAAGCTTTTCTCTTTGAGAGTGAATTTCCCGTATTTTTTCATAAATATTTTTACTTAACTCCTCAATACATCCAAAAATAACAAACTCCTCGAGCCCGAATATCTTTTGGGCCCCTCTATTCTTATGCCAGTAATAGTCGTCAAAGGCCATAGAGACAGTAGGCACCCCCCCTGCCAAGGCAAAAATAATGGGGTGATGTTTCATGGTCAGACATAAGCCGGCCTTATGAATAATACCCACCGCTAATTCAGGAGAATAATCATGATTTAATAAGACGCCGGATTTTTTCATTGAAACGATTACCTCGTCAATAGCCGGCTCATCTTTCTTGTGCATAGCCACAAATACAATTTGAAGATCTAAATCTTCCTGAATAGCATCAAGAGAAGAAGCTATTTCTTTCATGATTATCCTGGAATCTCTTAAACTCTGCCCCCAATAATGCACGTTTACCGCTAGATAGGGTTTGTTTGAATCAATGCTGTTTTTTTTCAAAAAATCAGCAATCTTTTCCGATGGAGCAGCCTGAAAAAAAAGGGCGTCGTCAAAGGTACTCCTTATCCTTTTGGCTTGAATACCAATAGAAGACAAAGCCCTGGGGGAATCAGAATGATCACGCAAATAAATAAGTTCGGCTTTTTTTAAGCCCCATTTGGCTAATGATCGGCTTATTGAATCTTTAAAAACACCAATTGTTTGCCCTGATAACAAGACAGGCACATCAAAGACATGGGCCAACCGGATAAGCAACATATTATCCCACAGCCTGGTCAAGGTCATTCCAGTCAAATATCCCCCCCCGGAAAAAAATAAAACATCAGCCCTTTTAATTTCTTTCAGCATTCGAGCCTGTCGGGTGGTCAGTCCCAAGGGTGGGAATCCTGCCTTGATCAGATGGGCATTTATTATATAGAGGGGAGCCAGCAGAAAAAACAATTTTTTAAATAACTTTTCCGAGCCAAAATATGGCTTACTGCCCCATCTAAACAGGGTAATTCGTGGGGCATGCTCTAATTTTACATCATGATGGATTCTTTGCGTATACTTTAGATTTGGTGTCAGAACAGTCAGCCGACAATGAGGCGCTGCTCTCCTCCAATGTTGAAGATTTGCAGCAAGCTGTGCTTCATCTCCGACATTACAGTAACCATACCCCCCGGAAATGAGCACCCTAAGATTTCCATTATTGAGATAGTATTTTTGTTTTTTACGTTTTCCCGGGCATGCATATCTATCGCTAATATGCTTTAGGCGCTGAAACAGCGTGAATGCATATTTTCTCAATTTCTTTTTTAACCTATTAAAGGTTTTGGCTGTGATAACCATGCCGCTTATCGGCCTGTGGCCAAAATGTGTATATATAAATTTTACTGAATGCATTATAGATTTGAGCCGGAAATAATTCCAGGAATCTTTGTGACAAAATCTTCGTGTAGCGCCTAAAGGATAATTGTCTTTGGCTAACTCACGGCGAATACTTTTTTTCCACACCAGTCTATCCCGAACTTGTATATGCTTAAATATGGGTGTAATCCTCTGAGAACGAAAAACTTCTTCTTCAGAACATGGCTCAAGATGAAGCTTTTCCATCCTTTTGAGTTCATGTAAAAGGGAAATAAGTTTTTGATTTCTAACCACCAGCAAGGAGATTCCTAAAGGATCATTGCTCAAAGGACCCCAGGCGTCTTTCACTGTAAGATCTGCCTCTGAGCCATAAAAATCCGCACAATAAAAACAGCATTCCCGGGCAAAGTAATAATTTCGCCACATATGGGTATGAGCAGTCTTAAAGCGATTGCGACGGATATCTCGATCCTTCAGCTTAAAATAGTCATTATAGTTTTTTCCATTGGGAATGCCTCCAAATTTATCTCGCAAATTGGCGATATAGCCTTCTTTATCCCGGACCCCTTCCTGCTTGGCCAAACAATCTAAAAATTGTCCGTTAACCGAATAGCCACAGGCTAAACAAAAGGTAAATTTAATTTTATCTAAAATATGTTCAGGTAATTTTTTAAGTCCATGAAAGATACAAGGTGTCCCTGTAACAGCATATTTGCTCTTATCCTGACTTATTTTTCTTAAGACATTATCGTATCGTAAGGGATAATAATGTGAACTTCTTGCTTTTTCCAATTCCTCCATGGATCTAATAATTTTCATTTCATAGTGCGGTTGCCCTATAGGCGCCATCACAGGGACGGAGGCAATCACCCCATCGATTTCCCCTGTGCCCAGAAGATGTTTCAGTATAGCGTTCGTCGCACCTCCTGAAGCGCTGCGAATCCGATTCTCCTGATTCAAATCATAGGCGATAAAATACCCGGCATCTTGAAGGCCGAAACGTTCACCTTCTCTTGCTGCCTCTATTGCATATTTCGCTATCATTTTGGGTGTTTGCGGACACACTTCAGTACAAAGCCCGCACTCATTACATTTCGCCTCATCAATTATGGGCCACCATTTCTGCTCTTTGCTCCAGTGCATATTAATGGCATCTTTTGGACAGATGAAAGCACAAAGCCCACAACCAACACATATCCCCTGTTTTTGTGTTGTTTCTTTAACTGTTGGCATTACCATACACTTATTAATCTTTTAAATGGTTTTTATCTTATTGGCAAGCATTTAGCAAGATATCTGTTTAGCCGGTTATACCAGATAAGCTTTTTCCTTGGTTTGTTTATGTCGATAAAATCAGCTCTGATTTTTTCTATTATTTTCCGAAACTCATCAAGAGGAACATTTTCCCGATTAAAATACATGACCTTATCCCAGGAAAAATTCACTTTTTTAAAATCCAGTTGCAAACGCTCAAATTGAAAATCATCAGTAATCATACCCTTACTTTTCATCCGATTCCAAATTGTGGTCCCTGGAATAGGATTAAAAAAGTAAAAACCTATAATTTTAAACTTACCCACGTTTTTATGTAAAAAATGTATGGTGGCTTCCAGATCTTCCCTTGTTTCTCCAGGCACGCCGAACATAAACGAAGCACCGCATTTTATATTATGCTTTTGGCACAAGTCGATTACCCTTTGATGATCAGCTACTGAAATATTATCTCCTTTCAAATATTTGAGTAATTTGTCAGAACCTGTTTCCGCTCCAAAACGAATAAATCTGTAATTCATCTTTTTTAAAAGGATAATCTCTTCCTCCCCAATGAGATTTGAGCGACAAAATCCTCTAAAACTTACTTTTTCGGGGATCTTAAGTTCTATTAACTTCTCTACACATTCCCGAAAACGTTTTTTATTAGCCATCCAAAGATCATCCAAAATAACACATTCCTTTGGTTGATATTTATTGACGAGGTAATGAATCTCCGCAACAATGGAATCTGAACTGCGCAAACGAAAACGATCGCACCAAAATTGATGAGAAGCGCAGAAAATGCAGTTGTAGGGACAGCCCCTGGAAGTAAATATTGGGGCCTCTTTTGAATATTCTTTATGTCTGTATGGCCATGGAAGAGAATCTATATTTTCAATTAACTCTCTGCGCTCATTCATTACAATTTCAAGGCCTTGGCGCCAGCAAATGCCTTTAACCTGTGTCAAAGCTTTTGTTGTCAGTTGATTCGTTTGATAAAGTCTGACAATTTCGGCAAAGGTATTCTCTCCCTCTCCTATAACGCCGATATCAAATTCTTGAGGAAGTTTATCGGGAATAGAGGTAACATGGTAGCCCCCTAAAACAGTGAGGCACCCAAATTTTTTCTTGCACTCCCCGGCAAAATCACGCGCTTGTTTAATAACCTGACTAACGGCGCTTACACCTAAAATATCGGGTTTAAAAGCCATAGCCTCATCAAGATTATCAACAATACATATTTCGGTTTCGCTGACTATTCCCTGATGAATAAGATAAGCGGCAATATACCCAATCCCCAAAGGCATAAGGTTCATCGGTTCAAAATTATATCGAGAACAATATAAACAAATTCTCAGCATTTTTCTATTTTTGGGGAAGGTTTTTGTTGAAGGACAGCTACCAGATGGGTGCCGCCATAAACCGAACTCAGTATTCGCTGCCCAAGGAACTCTCTTACCTTACCTTTCAGGGTTTTTCCTTTTTTATAATAAGGCGAGTAGGCCGGATCACCTAGATGATAAGCCTTAACATGGCACATTACCTTTTTATCATCAGCCCACTTCTTAATCCCTGCTTCGGTAATTGCCCATAGATGGCGGGGCGGATCGAGCCCGTGAAGCATACCCCCACTGATCATTATCCAATAAACCCTTAGCTTCGAATAATTATTTGTTTCACGAACTTGGACAAATCTCCGGGTTATGCCTGGGTTAGAATAGGCGAGATATTCTAAAGAATTACCGTTAGGAAACTGAACAACAAATATTCCGTGATCATTTAAATAGGACATTATCTTTTTTAGAAACGCTGTAGGATCCGGAAGATGTTCAATAAGATGACGACAATAAATAAAATCGAATTTTTGATTTATATGTTCTTTTATATTCATTGCATCACAATTAAATACTCTTTTAAGCCTGAGGCTGTTTCGGGCAAAACGGCATGACTTCACATCAAGATCTACATAGGTACACTCTCCATACCCTAAATCCTCAAAGGCCTTACCGAAGAAACCTCCTCCTCCTCCGATATCGAGCATTTTTAAATTACCTGCAGAGCAAATACCCAGATGGGGAAACAAATTTTTGGCAGCCGATTTCACAACAACTATCCTTTTTACGTCAAGATGAGGTAAAAATCCATCATAATATTTTTTCAATACTTCCAGACTCGGCTTCAGCCATACACTTCCCGTCTTGCATTTTTGGCATTGCCAAATATTATACTCCCCCATCCGATAACGAAAAAAACATTCACCACCACAGAAGGAACAATATAATTGACCAGTAATCTCCTTCATGAGCAATTACATCACGTTCCATGCGCCGAGTAATTGAATATGAGCGCCTCCGACAAATTCACCAACAACCTTGAATTTTTTAGCCTTGAGGTACCAACCCAAATATTTTTGATTTGTTTCATCAAATATAATTACATTAATTGCGTACGTTCCCGGATTAAGAATAAGTTTTGGTATGGTTATTTGTATCTTTTTCGAATGACCATCATTTTCAAGAACAACTTTATTATAGCCGGAATGACACTGGGCGATAAGCTGCATTTCTTGATTCATGAAGGTGATTGAGATTAAAAAAGTCTTATATTTCGGTGAAACCTTTATATCACAAGAAATAGTCATGGAATCACCGAATCGAAATATCTCGTTTTCATGCCCTTCTATGGCATAGATTTCCATTCTCTCAATTAATGCTTCGCCACTTCCCGCCGGATATTGAATATCTAATTTTTCTTCCTCAAAAAGAGAATAATATTGCTGAATAGCATTATCTGCCGTACCTTGAAAAATTGAGCGGCCTTTATTTAGAACCATGCACTTAGAAGATATACGCGCAATTGAGGGCATGCTGTGTGATACAAAAATTACGGCAGCATTCATGTTTAATTTGTGGATAGCATTATAGCATTTTGCCCTAAAACCTACATCTCCAACCGCCAATATTTCATCGATAAGAAGTATATCCGGGTTCATTTGGGCAGCTATAGCAAAACCCAATCTCACTTTCATGCCCGAACTGTAACTCTGGACAGGTGCGTTAATAAAGTCACCGATTTCAGCAAAATCAATTATATCATCAAGCTTTTTGTCCATTTCTTTTTTAGAAAATCCTAATACTGCGCCGTTGATATATATATTCTCTCTTCCTGTTAATATAGGATTGAAACCGGCTCCCAATTCGATCAGGGCCCCTACCCGCCCACGCATTATAATTTTCCCAGCATCCGGTTTAATTAAGCCGTGTAGCATCTTCAACAAAGTACTTTTCCCTGCTCCATTAGGACCAATTAGTCCTAAACATTCGCCTCGCTTAACCTCAAAACTAACATTTTTAAGAGACCAAAATTCATGTTTCCGAAGATGTCCATTTATTTTATTAAGCCCAATAAATTCATAGGATAAATCTTTAATTCCATACCAAAGGGAACGTTTGAGATCACGACAAAATTTTTTATTTATATTTTCAACGCTAATAAGAATTTCACTCATTAACAGCTACATCCTTAAATATGAGTGGTCAAGCAATAAAATATCTTACGGCATATTTGATAAAAATGGGCTTAAATTCAGTATTTAGTTAGGCTTGCATTCTTTCGATTATGATCGGTATGGATAGTTTATATGAAATCCATCCCAAAAAGAGCAGCAGTAAACTTACACTTCCCACGACCCAAAAGGCTAAACTGTCGGCCCCAAATCCTGATACGACCCAATTCTTTGCGGTAACAATAAGCGGGGAAACCGGATTAAAACTGATAATCTTACTCAAAACACCTTCCTTTGGGGGAGGATAAACTATAGGAGTAATGAGCATCCATAACATGGTAATCATAGGTAAAATCTTAGAAAAATCATGAAACAGCATACCAAAGGGAACTAGTAATACCCCTAACATGCTGCCAAATAATAACAAAAATAATACAGCCACGGGCGCCAAAAGAACGGAACTTGCCACCGACACCTTGAACCACCAGAAGACGGGGATCAGCAATAATAGTTTTATTGAAAAATTGAAAAGTACCTGACCAATGCCTGAAAGGATTATGGCTTCATGAGGGAAATTAATCTTACTGAGCATGGATTTTGCTTTAATCACACTGTTAATCGGCGCATTCAACGCCTCTTTGAATAACTCCCAAAAAATCATACCCAACATTACAAATGCCGGATAAGGGATATTGGTACCTTCACCAATATTAAGTACTTTACCCTTATTGAGAAGGACAAAAGCAGCGGTTGTGGCTATTGGGGGTAAAAAAGCCCATAGCAAACCGAGTGCCGTTTGTCGATATTGGGCGCTGATATCACGCACCAAAAGCCGCCAGGCCAGTCCTCGGCTCTTCCACAAATCTCTAAACATTTGCCGGAAAAGTCTTAAGGGGTGACGTAGTCGGCTATCGGGCGTATAGGTAACTTCAAAAAGAGATTCTGCCATATTCAGTTTCCCCTATCAATTACGTCCTTCTCATCAACCCCGGAACGTATTATTGTTAAGTCCCAGGTCTGGTTGTTTCAATTCTTCCAGCCTAATTACTTATATGAACAAAACTATTTAAAATAAAGCTTCGCCCTCTCGATTCCAAAAAAGAGAAAAATCTGCCATTAATTTACGTTTTAAAAAGCCCTAACCCTTTGAAGTGCAGAATTCGGAACTGGCTGCAAACATCCGGTTTGCCCTATCCAGGTCCTCGGGGGTATCTATGGTAATGCACTGGTGTTGACCTATGAAAACCGGAGCAAAATGCACAGTACCTTCAGCAACAAAATCCCGGATCAAAATTTGATAATAATCCTTGGTCAAACCAAGATTAAGATATAACTTAAGACGAGGTTTGAGTTGCTCATGTAAAAAATCAGAAGCCAGCTTATACACATTTACTGTTCTGTACATATAATTTAAATCAATATCTTTTTGCTCATCCCGGCTTACAAGCATTCGATCAACCAGCCCCTTATCCCCTATTGAAACCAGTGTGCCACTCTGATAAGCGGGCTCACGCATGGTCACGACCATAGCATTTTTATGTGAACAGGCAATCAAATCATGGACAATTACCGGCTCAATAATGATATTTCCTTCTACCAGCAAAAGGTCTGAATAAAAAAATTCCCTTGCACACCACAGGGACATCATCGTTTCACTGTTTTCATAAAGAGAATTTTCCACATAATGAATCTGCATTCCCTGGTAGTTGGAACCAATCTCCCGGCGAATAGATTTCCCCAAATAACCAACAACCAAAACAACATAATCAATTCCCAGAGAGCAAAGAGCCTGTAAAAGATGCTCAAGGACAGTAATGCCTCCAATCGGAATCAAACTTTTGGGCATAGACTCGGTCAAAGGGCGTAAGCGGCTTCCCTGGCCGGCGGCCAAGACTATGGCCATTTTAATATTTTTTGACGTAGCCGTTTCCTTTTTTATCATAGAATCATGGAAGATTATTCATTTGGTTCTTTTTATAGTATATTTATCGTCTTACCTGATTGTCTCCATAGTCCAAATACCTAAACTTTTTAAAAAGAATAAAAAAAATTTGCCTGTTTTATTTGTAAAGCTTAAAAAAGATACCTACCGAAAAACTTTTAGCTTATACAAAAAACAAACATCATCTAAAACAAAGGGAATAAGAGAGGCAAAAAATGAAAAAAAAATTATTACAATTATCTTTATCTTGCCTGATTTTGTTTAACATCTTGTTGCTATCCAATAATTCACTGGCAATGATGCAAAAAGTTGCTCTATCCTATTTGGCTAATAACGCCCAATATATTTGTTATGGCCGGGTAGAGGAAGTTGAAAGCCAATGGAATGAAAATGCAACAAATATCTTCACAACAGTAAAACTATCGGTACTTGAAAGTGTGAAGGAAAAATCTCCTGACATAATAACTTTTATGGTGCCCGGAGGAATCGTGGGAAATATAGGCCAAAAAAATTCAAATAGCCCAATCTTTCAATTACATGAAGAAACGATCGTTTTCATTAATAAAAACTCAGATGTAGTGGGGGGACATCAGGGGAAATTTCACGTACAAGAGGGTATGGTTATTGAACAAAATTTACCGGTAAAAAATTTCCTCAGCCAGATTAGACGTGGAGTATATTATCCACGATACGGATTTTTTCTATCTCGTCTTAAAGCACAAAGAGACTTAAATTACACTGTCACCAGGTATCACTGGTGTACTGCCAATCCGATGGGAAAGTATTTTTATATTCATGCGAATACTCAGGATGTTGCGAATGAAGAATCAGCGGTTTCTCAAGCAGCCGCAACCTGGAGTTCATGCGGGGCCTGCTTTGAATTTGATTATGGCGGCACTACCTTTACTTCAAGCACAGGTAAAGATGATGAAAATATCATCTTATGGGGCAATCAATTATCCTATCCAGTCCTGGCCCAAACCAGTCTATGGTATACCCCCTCAACCGGCTGTATTCTGGAAATTGATTGTGAATTTAATGACAGTGAATCCTGGAATATCAATGGGACTGATGATTTTGACATCCAAACGGTCATGCTTCACGAATTTGGCCACTATCTATGCCTGGACCATTCCAATGACCCTAAGGCTATCATGTATGCTTATTACCGTGGTGTTCAAAGGACCCTGAGCTCTGATGATGTGGCCGGCATTAAAGCATTATACGGAGCATGTGATGGCTCCCCGGAAGAACCAAGTTGGAATTCAACTTACCAGATGTTGCTGGAATCATCTGAAAAACTTAAGGCCCTCAGAGAATATCGAGATGATATTTTACTTCAGCATCCAAACGGAAGATACCAGGTCAAACGTCTATACTCACAATCAAATGAACTGCTTACTATCTTGAATTCAAATCCTCAATTAATTCTTGAAGCCCAAAGACTCATTGAAAAAAATCTGCCTGAAATTCAAAAAATCCTGGATCACCAAGATGGGATTTTACAAGATACACAAGGGATTCAAACCTTTGTGGAAAATTTTGCCTCTCATAGTTCGTTGAAAACGAAACTCTGGCTCTCAAGCTTGCAAAATAAACTGGAGCGGTGCCGGCGAACAGGAAGAAAATTTTTCGGGTTTGACGTTCAATTATAATTTACTCCCATCCTGAGTATGGCTGGGTTCACCTGAGGCCAAAATCTCTCCCAAAGATTTGGGGAGGATCCCTTTTTGGAGGTTTAAAATTTTTTGGGCCATGCTTTTCTTAAGCCAGGGGGCTTCCAAATCCTGATACATCCGATTGAGAAAATTGAGGGCCGTTTCCTTTTGTCCGGAATGAGCATAAAGACTAGCCGCCAATTTCGGCAAATAAGATGGGCAATCCGGCAAAGTAGCGGCTATGGAAATATAATGAGCTGCCGTCTCCGGGTCTTTGAGGCGAAAAAATGAATTAAACCCCAGATAAAAGGGGAATCTCCAATAATCGGAATGATACTGCATTCCCTTCTTTAACAATTTATTACTATGTTCAAAGTCCTCCTTTTCAACAGCCAAAACCACTCCGCCAAATTCATAAGCATACCGAAAATATGGGTCCAGGGTAGTCGTCAAATCCAGAATATGATACAGCCATTGATAATTTCTATCCGTCAAATAATGCCCCCCAAAATACCCAATAGCCTTTATCCAGAGAATATCCGCTGCTATCTGGTCAAAGCCCAACATCAGCGGTTTTAAATATTTTCCGGAGGGAAGATACATGAGCCTCTCAGGCTGATTGGCCGGAGAAATGACATCAATTTTCTTTTGAGTTTTATAACAAAAGAATATGGTGGTCAAAAAGGCGCTCAAAATAAAAATTCTGATACAATTTCTTTTCATATGGCTTCCCTATCAGTAGAATCTCTCTCAATAAAAGCATAATCGAAATCGATCAGTTCTGCCTCATACTCTGAAGATACTTTCTTCTCCAGGTGTAGTTTCCGAATTTCCTTAATCTTGTTATATTCTTCGGCAGAACCTTCAGTATCCCCCAACTTTTGCTTGATCAAGGCTAGTTGATAATGGCCTTTCAAATAGTTAGGCTCTAATTGAAGGGCTTCGACCATATATTCCTGAGCTTTTTTAATATCTCCACGTAAAAATTCTACTGAAGCCAAACGATCATAAAGCCTGTAATCATAGGGAGCCAATTGAAGGGCTTTAAGGAATTCCTGCTTGGCATTGTCCAGATAAGCATGATCTTTTAAGATGGATCGATAAATATTATAATAACCATCACCCAGGCTTCTGGGAAATCGATAATCAAAAGGATTTAATTGAGCGGCCAATTCCGCATGTTCAACCCCTTTAAGTAACCAGATAATATTTCGGGATTGTCCATACCTGGCAAAGTAAGCTCCCCCCAGGGAATTATGATATGGAGCGCATAAAAAATCTGTTTTCAGGGCTTTTTTAAGGAGACGAATATTTTGGGTTACTTCTCCGCTGGGATTGGTTTTTTGATAAAAACGAAACCCGATATATGGTCTTACACAGGCTATCAAACACCCAAGCAGCACAACTATAATAGGAATCCGGTAAATTTTTCTGTTATTAAAACAAATATATTCCTGCTTTTTTTTATTGATACGTTCGTTGAGTATGCGAAAAAAGGCGGCAAAGGTTATCAGTAAAAGGGTGATAGAAGGAATATGTAGATTAAAATCCACCAGAGCATGGAGTAAAATGGCCAATATACCGGCCAATAAAAAAAACTGGGCCTTTTTATTTTCTCTCTTGAGAAATCGTTGAAATTGAATCTGACGTCCGGCATCATACCAGAAAAACACAATTGCTGCTAAAACTAATAAAAATCCAAGCAACCCCAATTCAGCGCCCACTTGAAAATATTCATTATGAGCATAAGCAGCCACCCGGCTATAGCGAGCCCAGGCTTTTTCTACAGGGAAACTATAGGCAGTTGACAAGTACCGATATTGTCCAAGGCCGATCCCACTTTTCCAATGGTCTTGGACCATGCTTAGAGCGCTTTTCCAGATAGAAAGGCGGCTGTAAGCATAAACATCTGTCTTTCCTACTGTATATATTCTTTTTTTTAATGGATTCGGAAAAATAAGGCCGGCCAAAATCAGTAATAAAAAACAGAGAATAATCTTCTTTTTTTGAAAAAAATAGAGTAGAAAAAAAACAGTCACTACCAAAACCAAGGTCACTCCCCGAGAGCAGCTCAAAACAATACCCGCCAATATAATAATATTAGAAAAATACCAAAGAGGGTTTTTTCGACGAAATAAAAATTCCCCCAAAGAAAGAGGAAGAATAGCCACTAAAAATCCGGCGTAGAAATTGGCATTGACAAAGGTCCCTGCTACGCGGTTCATGCCCAGAAACCTGTACTGGAAAAGGCCGATTATACCCTGGAGAACAGCAGACAAAATCAAGACTCTTAAAGGGCCGCGGAGGTTGGAGCGACTGAAATTAAACAAGATCATATAATATAAAGTAATATACGCACCAATTAACAGTAAACTCCGGAGGGCATCGTGTCTATAGTGCGCAAAAAAGTAAGAAGAAAAGGTAATGATTAAAAAAAGGAATAAAAATATATCAAAAACCGAGGATGGAATCTTTGGCTGACGGGATAAGGCGCTTAACCAAAAAATAAAAAAAATTGTAATAATGAGGATTTCAATTACCATCACCGGAAAACGAGAAACTCCTCCATGAAAAAGAGGGGCAAAGGCTAAGAGGAGCAAGAACAGATATCTTGGTAAATTATTTTTATCCACTTGAACTAAAAAAAACATGAGCAACCTATGCGTTGGGATGAAAAAACACCACCTGCAGGATTTTCCCGCAGGTGGTTATTGAAAAAGGGTCAGACTATTCTTATTGTATGATGAGTATGATGAAGATTAATAAACACTGCCGCCGGTCGGGTTAGCTATATCCGAGGCTTGAGTGATCCTATATTCAGCCTCTACACCATCACCATCGAGGTCAGCATAAGCGTGAGCCAAGAAGCTAGTGTCCGTAATAGTATCAACTAGATAGTTATAATATACCTTACCCGAGGGAGCAAAACCAATAGCTGAAAATTCAGTATTGGCCGTAACCCATGGCGTAGATGTCACGATGGCAACGGCGAGGGGATAACGAGTAACACCATAATATAAATCTTTTTCGGCTCTGTAGGCTTCCTGGCAGGTACGAATTGATCCAAGGTTGGATTTGGCTTCACTGGTTTTTGCTTTCAGCCGGAAGGTCATAAAGTTCGGGATAGCGATAGCTGCCAAAATACCAATAATAGCCACAACGATCATCAGCTCGATCAGGGTAAAACCTTTTTGATTCTTGAGATTCCTTAACATGGTGTTATCCTCCTTCTAAGGGGTTAATGAGTTAGGGTTAACATGAACAACCAATTACACTTCCAATTATCAAAATCTCCATCCATTTTCACTACCCGCATACTACATCATGTTACGTATTTTCTTTTTATGATTCCCCTCCTTTTTTGATTTTTTTTATCAGCCTTTTTATGAGAACATTTTTTTATATTAGCAAGGATGATGCCAACCTTATTTTTGTTGACAATATTCCAGTATTTTCAAAAGGTTAACCAATGCTAACAAAAAAATGCCTTCTCCAACAATGGGAAGAACTAACAATATTTGTCGCTTAGCAGGATGCAATTTGGTACAATTTGGAGAGCTAATTTTTATAACATATTGTAATTGTGTAAATAAATCCGCCTGACAAAAAAAAGAAGCCTGGTGACAATAATTGTCAACTTTTTCCCAGCCTCTATAGATTTTCAGATATTAAATTTCATATTGTAGCGCAGGGCTTTAGCTCTGCATTTTGGCAAGGCTAAAGCCCTGCGCTACTTTCGATTAAATATCGGTTACGAAATTATTTTTCTGAAAGGGTCTAACTCATTTGGTTTATAGGGTAAAATGTGTATTGAAATTATTGCAGGAATTTAGGCGGCTGTCCAACGATTCATTACCCTTTGTCTAATAGAGCGTCACGGCCGGTATGCACCAAACCCACCATTAGCTACAAGCACTGAACCCATCTCCAAGAAGCTAACCATATGAAATCATTAGAAATGACCTTTTAGAAATAAAATTTATTGCAACTGGGAGCCAAGCTCTTGTATCTG
>DAOURK010000024.1 GCA_030625085.1 Pseudomonadota bacterium | reverse complement strand
TTATTTAATTCCTTATATATCAAAGACTTATACCGAGTTCCAAAAAATCCCTTATATCAAACAGCCCTTGAAAACCCTTGCCCTGCAAGTGATTCCAGGCGGGGCAAGTTCCATTTTTCGCCTTATATCGAAAACCCAGTGCTCATTGCAATACATGATAACTTCCTTATCCGGTTCAAAGAATTCAGCCAACTCATCCATGTACCCGGTACAATATAAGGCGCCGCTCATAGGCGCCTCGAATTCCCTAAGGTGCACGTGTCGAATAATGCCCCCGATTGGATCATGCCGATCAAAGACCTCCAAAAAACCAAGACTCAATTGACTACGGCTATAAAGAGCGATCATTTCCTCATCACTGACCGGTACATGGAAATTATTTGGAAACCGCATGCTCAGGTAATGGCAAAAATCATATTCAGTCAATAAAGACGAGGTTCGCACCTGTGCACTCGACGAAGGCGAAGTCAGCGTTTTGAGCAGCAGCAGATGCCGCTTGGCTAGATGACGCCAGAGGGGCCTTCCCTTATGCTGCCAATTTGGTCCAAAAACTTGTACATCTATGCCATTTTCAAGCAAATGAGCTATATACCGGGCCCGCAACGCATAGTTTGCGCCTACAAAGGAAAACGCTTCCTTGCGGGGCAAATCATAAGGTTTAAAGTAATTGGGATTTGAAGCCATCGGCCACCAAACCGGGGTAGCCCCAATGGCCAGAAACTTCTCACGAGCATCCCGTTCCGAATGAAGATTATAATCAAAGTGTGGTGAGAGTTCGTCTACATGATAGAATTGGTGAGTATTATTGCACGAAAAATTACAGGTAGGAACACCGGTTTTACGAATTTCATCGATCACGTTTGGATCGATCATACCATCCATCAAATACGAAAAAAACAGGTCAAAGGGTTTCTTGGCCTGTTCTTTCCGGAAAGTATCAAGCACCTTTTGACTAAAAGAAGATCGAGCAGTTTCATCCTTTTGGCGCATGGCTCGTTTTCCCTCATCCGCTGAAAAAAGAACAACCTCATGTCCTATTTCAACAAGGGGTTCGTACAGGTTACGGTACCATGTCCTATTAGCAGCTACAAAATAGTTGGCTGTAGCTGAAAGGATTTCAAAAATGCGCATGGCTTATTCTCATTTTCAAAAATAATGACCGTTTCAATACCCAACACAAGATATTGGGTATCCTTTATTTTTTAGTTTATACTTTCTGTGGCGGATGAAAAATACCGCACATATTGTTTAATTTTCGTTGTACATTCCGCCAAATATGGCGTCAATATGAGGATGGCCTAAATTAAGACTGGAAAAGTTGATTACCATTTCTATAACCCGATCGCAAAAAAATAAGTATTTCTTTCCCTTCAGGGAAAATAAGCAAAGTTGTAATTGTAAGAAGACAGAATAATCCAAGCTTCACAATATATGTTTGCCATAGAGATATTCCCTGTAATGAAAAGTCAAGGTACCATATACAGATTAAATAAAAAAGTAATGGGGTCATTCGCAGTATCATACGGAATAAACTTATTTTTGTGGAGATAAAGTGATTCACAATAAAGATGGTAAAGCTTAACATGAACAGATAACATACGCCCGTAGTAAAGGCTGCGGCAATAATGCCGTATTTAGGAACCAACCATATATTCAAGCCTACATTCATGACTGCGCCACTGAGCACGACTATCATACTACATTCAGTCCGCTCAAGGTGGTTAAATATGACACCGTTTAACTGAGACGTGTTATATAACAAGATGCCGAATAAACTAATGAGATATATTAAATAGGACGGACCATATCCTTTACTTCCCAGCAGGGTCATTATATCC
This sequence comes from Pseudomonadota bacterium, assembly GCA_030625085.1. GTDB lineage: Bacteria > SZUA-182 > SZUA-182 > DTGQ01 > DTGQ01 > DAOURK01. The sequence goes on along the minus strand of DAOURK010000024.1, from coordinate 41,722 downwards.
TTAAAGGGAATTATAATTGCAGAAAGTAAAAGAGGGAAAAAACATAAACTCGCAAAAATAATTTTTGAATTATAGACCGATGCTTCCTCAAAATTTGCTGCAGCCTTATCTAATATAATAGGTCCTAAAGCTCTCCCAAATGGTTGAAACAAGCTGGTGAGGATATACTCGGCAAACCGATACCCATAGGTGTAAACAGCAACAGCTTCTAACCCCAAAAAGTATTTGATAACATATCGATCACCTGAAGCTAGGATAATCCCGCCTACAGTTCCAGGGAATACAGGCAGACCAATTCTTAATAGGTTTTTTAAAATGGATGAGGAAGGATAGAAATATTTTATTGGATACCGTTTAAATAAATATATCAATCCAATTACTCCAGAGATACAACTGCCTAAGGCCATACCCAAAACATAGGAAGTATAACTTTTCTCAACATACATTATCAGGATATAGGTAGTTATGGTAGTGACAATTTGGGGAAGGATTGTCATAATTACATAGTAAGCGGCCTTTTCTTCCATACGCAGAAGGCCCTGGGTCATAATTATATAATTTGTAAATAATATAGAACAAAAAAACAAGCTGAATATCACTCGTGTCATGTCTTTGGCAATAATCACCTGTATCCATTGAATTTTCCATACTCCGATAAACCAGACTAAAAGACTAAACAAAGTTATTCCACAAAGAGCATTGTGAAGATATGACGAAAGAGTTTTATGATCTAATTTAAAAAATTTGAGATAAACACCTACATTCATCCCAAGATTTGTGAAACGGGACAAAAGGGGATTTACCAGCCATAATATCCCTACGATCCCAAACTCTGTTTTAGGAAGTACTTTCGTGAATACGGGCAGCAGAAACAAAGAAACGAGGGCACTAATGATACGTCCGAGTGAATAAATGGAAAAAATTTTACTCAGTCTACCGCTGAATAAGGAACGCGTGCCGGTCAACATCTGAATATTTAGTTCTCCAAAAAATTTTATACTTGATTAAGCCTTTACTATACAGGGCGAGGGCAAACAGAGTCAATAGGCAACCTGAGTTTTCGATATAGCCAAATGTTTTATTTGCTGAGTATTTTGATTTTTTTGATATAAAAAAAACACTTCTCCCAAATTAAAGCCATTAGACAGCTTTATACAAATTGTGTTAAAAATATATCCTCCCAAATCTGATACCCTACTAATATCCATAAATAGAAATAATGCCATCGAAGCCTTGGATGGGGGGGGTGATCGAGTATTTTTCTAATAAAAGCATAATTAAATATTCCTTGTTCCCTTATTCTTTTTTCAGTGAGGACCTCTTCGGATGTTTTTTTTAAATCTTTTTTAAACTGAAAGTAAGGATTAAAAGTAAACCCCCATTTTTTTTTCTTTATAATTTTTTCCGGCAAAAGACCTTTCATTGCTTCCCTAAAACAGTACTTTAACTTCATATTATTCACTTTAAGTTGTGAAGGTATCGTAAGGGCGTATTTAACCAGCTCATGGTCAAGATAAGGGACCCTTACCTCAAGAGAATTTGCCATGCTTGTTCTGTCCTCGTTTAAAAGAAAATCATCAGGCATTTTGGTATGAAATTCCGCATCAAGAGCAGCTTCAAGGAAATTAAGCTCCTTCCTTTGAAAGTACGGCTCGAATATGCTGCGACAAGGGTTTATCTTATTAGAGTTAAGAAAATCCTGTGTATAAATTTGACTCCAAAACCCTCTATCCATATCCCAAACATTTCTTAATATCAGATAAAAGCCTACAGGATCACCACCTGAAAAACCCAGTTGCATACCTTTTCTATAATCATTTGTACAAAGTGTTCCCATTTTAGCATCAAGCTCATAGAAACTATTTCTTACACTACCAAGGCCAAGTCTATAGAAGGGGAACAATGAATGAATGAATCGGCCTGCTTGTAGATATCTATTTATTTGATACCCCCCGAATATCTCATCTCCCCCGAGTCCGCCAAGAACAACCTTTAAATTTTGTGAGGCAAAACGACTTACTAAAAGCCCTTGTAAAGCGTTCTCTTTGGGCTCCTCAGTATGATAGATTACCTTTCGCATATTTTTTAGGGCATCGCATGCGATAACTTCTTCATGATGAACTGTTTGAAAAAACTTAGCCATTATCCTGGCATCCGCTAATTCATCAGTTGGTTCATCAAACCCTAAGGTATAGGTATTAATTGGATCAGCACCTGTCTTTTTCATCATGGCCACTATGGTAGAAGAATCCATGCCTCCTGATAAATAAACCCCTATTGGTACATCGCTTATTAATTGTCTTCTAACAGCGGAAGCAAGAAGCCCTGGAAGATCCTTTACGACCCGAGAGAGAGTAAGTGATCGATCAGGAGAATAGCAATAATTTGCAAATGAATATTTTTTGATACCTTGATGGTTCATCAATAACATCTGACCGGGTAGCACCCGATAAATATTCTTAAATAACGTCTTATCTTTAGGGATATAGCGAAGGTTTAATAAATAATGCAAGGATTGATACTCTGTAGACGGCTTATAATGAGGCCAACAAAGAATTGATTTGATCTCCGAACCAAATATTAGTTTTTTATCTTTAAATAAATAATGCAAGGGTTTTATACCAACGGGGTCTCGACCTAAAAGCAACTGTTTTTTTTGAACGTCCCAAAGGGCAAAGGCAAACATTCCATTTAAACGAGCAGGAAATTCCAAACCAAATTCTTCGTATAAATGAAGAATAACCTCAGTATCAGTTTTAGTGTGAAAATAATGCCCTTTCAACTCAAGCTCTCTTTTCAGGGTGGGAAAATTATAAATCTCACCATTATACACACAGCAAATAGTTCTATCCTCATTCCACAAAGGCTGATTTCCACCCTCAACATCAATTATACTCAGGCGGGTATTGCCCAAACTAACCATATCAGATGTATATATTCCCGTATGATCAGGGCCACGATGTTTAATTTTTTCACACATCTTTTGAATAAGATGATCATCTCTGAAACCAAAAAAGCCTACAATACCACACATAAATTTAATTTTTCATCCGGTGATAAGAATCAAGAAATCCATTAAAAAACCAAGCTAATTCTTTTGTCAGCTCCCTGCGCTTGTATTTGGGGTGCTGTTTTAACCCGGTATTTAATCTGTTATACCGCCAATTTTGATAATGCTTAATAATAAAATCTTTTATTCCCTTTTCATCATCATAGTTAAAGAATTGTCCTGCGCCTGTATCTTTAAGTATATTCGCCGCATCACCATCAACAGGGCCAATCCCCAAAATGGGATTGCCGGTAGGGAGATACTCAAAAAGTTTCCCAGTAATAATCAATTTATTAAGAGCAACTTTATCGATAATTACCAGCAGGATTTGTCCCTCATAAAGATAAGGTAACAATTTTTGATAAGGCAAATGCTGAATTTTGATAAGATGTGCTGTATCTATGTAACCCTTTAAAGCGCGATTTGCCTTTACAGAAATATTCCCAATCGCACGGAAACGAAAATCTTGACAAAATTTTGCATTCTCTTCCATCATCTCGGCCAGAATTTTAAAAAGGGTTAATGGAATTCGATGAGGGTCCATAAATCCCATATGACTTATAAAAAAATGTGACGTTTTCTGTATTGATGGAGATCCCTTTTTTATCTCATCATATCCATTGGTAATAATCTTGATAGGAAGGTTCCTCTTTTTTTCTTTCAATAACCCCTTTAATGTCTCTCCTATAGTAATAGCTACATCAGCGTGGTTCAAGACTCTCTTTTCAAGATAACCATTCAGTAATTTAATAATCTTTAATCGAGGAACCGTATTGTAAGCTGTATTTTCAACCCAAGGATCACGAACATCAACAATCCACGGTAAATTGAATTCCCTTTTAATGTATAATCCTATTAACTGGACGGTATATGGCGGCGAGGTAGAAAATACTAAATCAACCTCGTTCTCAGCTATAATTTCCTTTGCCCTCTTACAAGCATTAAAATACCACCCAATTCGAGAATCAGGGATAAAAAGATTAAGCCTTATTAATTCAGCCATATACCATAAGTAGTAGTCAAGAGAAGAATGTAAAAATTTAGAATGGTTACCATTGATTCTATTACTTTTATTTGAAACTATTTTATTTTTTAAAAAATTGAATATAAGGTGAGGCTCAAGAGATGATGCATAATATACTTTAGCTATATGGGAGACATCAGCTTCCAGACTTTTATCCAGTGTATCATAAGTCCCATTTTTTACTGTTAAAATAATTGGTTCCCAACCAAATTCCGGCAAATATTTACAAAATTTAGTAATACGCTGTACTGCTCCTCCTCCGGCGGGAGGCCAATAATAGGTTATAATAAGAACCTTTCTCATCGAATCTTTTCTACCATCATAATAAAATAATACACTAAAAAGATAACCGTTATAGAATAAGCAAAATAATAAAATCGCGATTATTTATTGAGGAATGTTCACAATTTATAGATTTTAATGGTAGGACCGGGTTTATCCCATTCATTATTCTCAAAAACCTTGATTAACTTACCATCCTTGTCCAAGGACTTGTAGAAATTGATCTGTCTCCTTGTCACTTCCGGATAATCAATTTGGCTTTCCCGAAGATAATACCGTATATAAAAATAACTCGAAGTGATAACATAATCCACATTATATTGATCTTTAAATACCTTGGCCGGAGGCAATGCTTGTTTCCTGACTATCTGTTTGGAATAAAAAAGTACTTTATATTTTTCAAGGGATAGTTTAACCGGATAAAGATTAGCCATTAAAATAGTACTACCCTTCGCTATATTCTCTTCTATCCATTGCCTGGCAAAAATTCTTGTATCCGTATGAGACATTAGATGACTATATTGCATAGATCGGGCTGCGGTAGGATACACAAATATAACAGCAAGTACAATCAACAATATCAACTTTTTTATTTTTGCGATCCGAAGACAATCTACTGCCTGGGTTAAAAAACGAGCCGCAATTACTGCATATAAAGGGAGCATTATATATAAATATCTTACCACCCGAAGTTTTGTGGGCTCTGCCAGAAAAAAATAATAAACAATAATAAATGTTACGAATACAATATCTATAGCTCCTTGTTTTGTATGTTTGGTAAGCCCTATATAAAGAGCAAAAAATAACCCCGCCAGCGTCAAAAGCAATAAGGGCATATCCATGGCCCCCCTGACGGAATTTAAGCAAAGAGGTTCGTTAAAATTTGGAGTAGTAGAAAATAAAAGATCAAAATATCCCTGTTGCACTTGCCCTAATTTTGCTTTATAGCCCTCCGCTTTTCTTTCTGCGGTGATAACATTAGACTTTTGTGTTTTCATCAATCGAGCAGTAAAGAGCTTAAATCTTGGAATAAACATAGGAGTGCCTATAAGAAATCCCAAGGCAATACATACAAAACCAATAATACTTTTTTTTATATAATCCCTGAAAAAATTACTTTTTTTTCTGTTGTAAAACCAGCTTAGCCCGATAGCCATAAAAAAGGGCAAGATTAATGGCGCTGGTAGATATTTTGTTGAAATTCCCAGGCCAATAAATAATCCCGCCAATATATACGCCTTCAGATTATTTTGAAAAAGTATTTTTACAATATAGATCAAGGCAATAGTGGAAAATAAAGCCATGATGGCATCAGTCATAGGATACTTACAGTCTTTCACATGTAAATACATAAAGGCGAGGAAAAGTGCACTGATAAGCCCAATTCTCTTATCTCCACCATATGCGGCCATGGCCAGAAAAAAAACAAATAAAATAGTTAGGGTACCCGCAATGGTGCTTGTTATCCGAGCAAGAAGTTCAAATTTATAAAAATTTTTCTCATCATGAAAAAGATTATCAAGTTTTTCTTTATAAGAAAGGTTTCCTCCGTTAGATTTAGTCTTTACAAGTCCATATACAACAAATTCTGTGGCTAATAAATTATGAAAGAGATTGGGATATAAATAGTATTGCGGATCAATATCGAATTTTTTATTCAGAATATTATAGGCAATTCGCTTGGCAGGTCTAATGGTTGCGCCCGCATCTATATACGAGATCTCAGGATGTCCCCAGGAAATTCCCCACAGACGGAGCCCGAACCCCACTAGGAGAATGAAAGATAATATTGCTATTACCGTTTTATTAATACTGATATTATTATTATTGAAAAATTTATCCATAAGAACTTATAAATTTTATAAATTGATAGAGACAATATACATATTATAAATGACCAAATATAATCATTTTCAATAAATTGACTATTCACTCATTTTTATCAAAATAAAAGAAACAGCAGGTACCATTATTTCTCTAATTATAGGGATTTTTGTTAAGAAATGCATTCTAAAGTGAGTATCTTTAGTCGCTACTACCTTAAATCCACTTAACGAAGCCATCTCTATCATTTTTTTAAACGTAATCTTAAATAATTTAAATTCTTCAAAAGAAGACGCATTTATTTTATTTTTAAAAATCATCTCCCTTAAATATTTAGCTAGCTTAAACGGAAAAATGTGAAAAGGTTTTAGTTGGTGCCCGGCATGGGGATTATACCATGGAGGAATCGTGATATAACAAATTCCTCCCACTTTAGTTACCCTATACATTTCATTAATTGAATCCTCTTGTTTTTCCATTGGAATATGTTCTAAAACTCCTCTGCAAATAACTAAATCAAATTCATTGTTTCCAAAGGGTATAGCGTCTGCATAGCCACATATAGTTTTTGACCATATACTTTTACTATTACTATTCATTTGATTTGGGTTTGGATCTAGATTTATTGTATCACATTTCCTTTTTTTATTAAGATTTTTGCAAAATTCTCCTCTGCCTCCCCCTACATCAATAACCTTTTTATTCCAAAGTAAAATAAATTCCTCTAACTCATAAATTAATATTTTAGAAAAATATTCTCTCATTAACAAGTAATTATTTCTTTTATATCTATTGAAAGTATAAAACCATAGCTTTCTATAATGGTTAATAATGCTAATTTTTTTCTTTTTCATAGATAGCTTCTAGCGATATTGTAATTCTCCATCGAATATACTATATCTTTCCATTTAAAGATCTATCAAAACTTTTCCCGGTGAATTCTTCCCAAACATTCTTTTGAGGCTTATCGCGATAACTAGAGTGCAAAATTTTTTTGATTAAATATTTATTTTAATTTTACCATTAATATAATTTGCCTTTATCAATTATTTTCCTAAAATTTTCTTAAAAACTTTCATAATTTAATTAAATATGGCATTTTCTATTCTCTCATGCGAAAAAATATATTTAATGGCTAAAGATTACTCTGCCGGTATAAAGTGGCGACAAAATGCAGATCAGCAACAACCTTGGTAACTTTTTAACATTTCTTGTCTTCAATAAAACCACCTATAATTTTCTTTAGTTACTAAAAAATAATGCCCATCAGAAAATATTAGGAAATTTTCAAATAATTTTTCGCCACGAGGATGTTGAGAAGAATAAATCGTATGAGAGTGCAAATCCCAAGTAGAAAGGGGATGACCGAAATCATTATAAAATACAAGATTATGTTGCGGATCAAAATAAACCCACCTGTCCGTGATGTAAACCTCAACTGCAACATGAAATTTCCTCCAATCGTCGGAGTTCAAGGCAATAAAGCGAACTGGATATCCTCTAACTTTAACCAAACTACCGAATATTTTTGATTGTATACCGCAAGTTCCCTTTGCTTTTAAAATTAGCTTTGGCAGTGGCAATAATACAGGGCTACCTTCATAACTGATATTATGGTGAACCCAGTTGAGAATCTTAACGGCATTTTCCATTCTCGTAAGTGATGGATTGTATACATTTTCAGTGAAATTCGAAACTATCTCTGGATCAATATTTATATCATGAAGTAAAGAATACCAATTTCTATTATAGGTATAACTTGTTGCAGCCCAAAATATTAAAGCCGTAAAGCTAAGAATAGTAATATTACATTTTATTAACCTGCTAATATTGCTTTTTTTTAAAAAAACTAAAAGAAAAATCACCGGAACAAATAAAGCAATTACTACGGGGACATTGATTATTAACCATGAACCAAACCCATGCGGAGAAAAATTAAACAACCGGTACCCCATTATATAGGAAGTTGCTATACGAAATAAAAAGTTTGAGCAAAATCCAAAAACTAATAATTGATAAATTATTGAGCAAACAAAATAAAATAACTTTTTAGGGGAAAACAAGGGTAATAAAAACACTAATATTAAGGAAAAACATAAATATACCAATCCTTCAAAAGAAATTCTCTTTATTAATTGTGTGCCCCAAAAAGATAAAATAAATAATATTGTTAAGACCACCAGGACAGCATCAATAATTGAAAAATAAATAATTATCTTTCTATATCTCTTTTGATTCATCTTCCCTTAAAATTCTTTTTAAAATCACCATCAATCCCCTTTCTTTTATGAAAGGGAAAGGATAAAGTATTTTTACCCTCAGAATCTACTCTTGTTCTATTATTCGCATCAACAAAGAAAGGCCATAGGCCATCCAAGCATTACACCAGCGCATTAAAGTAAATCTTTTGGTCCACCATGGTCTTTTCTGATAATAAAAGCTGCCATTCTTTTTTTGCATATTTTCAATAGCCCAGTCAGCAATCTTTAAAGCTTGCCCAAGATAGTGTTGGCTCTCATAAAAACCCGCCCTGCTGAATGTACCAATACCTGTAGCCGCCCCATGAATATCGAAAGGATAAACCTTATTACTCATCCATTTTGGAGCGCCATGGGGGAGAAAAAGGTTTTCTTGATAAAATTTCAATCCCTTCCGGTAATTATCTCGAAATCGATTATCTTTCGTTGCTAATTCATAATCCAAGAGAGTATCTAAGATAAAGCCCGTATGATAATTGTCAATTTTTACCGGAGAAGCAGTGGGAGGTTCCGTGTAAAACCAAGCGCCATACTCTGTTTGCTTATCCATTACATAATTCAACATTTTGCGGCCTTCTTTCACAAGCTCCTGCTCACCCGTATAAAAAAAAACCCTGGCTAAAAAAGCCCCAGCCAAAGCGCTTACGTCCATTACCGCCATAGTAATATCTTTAGAGGGAACGTAACTAATACATTTCATAGAGTTATCTTCATACAGTACCTTCAAATCATTTAAAATGAAATCAACGGCACTTCTCGCTATAGTAAGATATTCACTCTTTCCCGTATGCTCATAGCCGTCTAAAAAGGCTTGCCCTACAAAAGTAGTAACCACGCAATTGGGTGAACCAAAGGGCGCAAAAAATCCAAGGTCCTGCCAATCCCAAAAATAACCCCAACACTCACCTGAATATCCTTTAACAGAATGATCTTTTAACCAATTAAGTAAAGAAATTGCCTCCGTACGATATTCGTATTTATTAGTGCAGGCATACATATTGAAATAACTTCTTACAAAAAGGGCTATTCCTTTAGGGTTCCTGAATGTTTTTACTCCCCAAAAAGGCCGAATATTGATTGGACATCGCATTATTGACTGAATATATAAAATTCGTAGCCATTTTTGTCTAAAAGTGAAGGTTTTTAATAAAGGGCTATTTAAGGCATCATGTTTCCCATATCCTTGATAATTATGAAGCCGAGCGTAATGAAGAACCGCTCTACAGGATTTTTGGATACGTTTTATAGGTTCATCTTGTCGTAAAGATCTTCTTAAAATCACACGTTAAGCCCTTGTAATGTGCCATTATTACTGACCAACGATTCAATAAAGCGAACCATCCATTTGGTTACATCTATTTTATCCTGGAGCATTTTTTGTCTTTTCTGCTGCCACTGTTTTTTAAGCATCTTGGTTTGCATTAATTGCTTCGCCAAACAGATTGCTTTATCCTCATGTTTATCCGATATAGTATAGCAAAGGCCGTATTTTTCCTCTTGCTCATCCGTATATCCTCTGCCAACAGGTGATACAAAAATGGCCGGGACACCTAAAACACTGCATTCAGAGGCCATGGTAGCACTTTCCCCTACATAAAGCGTGCTAAAGGCCATAACATGATGAATTAATGATGAAGATAAAGGGAATCTAAATGACTGTAATTCTGACGGCAAAGGCGCCTCAGAGGTTATAAAAACAGGGCCATACCGTTGCAGCTCTTTCACCAACCGAATTTTTGCTTGAAGGCTAAACCCCTTTTGAGCCACATCATGGCCGGCGCTCCAATTTACAAAACGAATTATGCTAAAAGTATCCTTTTCCTTAACCCCAAGCTTCGTCAAGACATTAGGATTTGGTATAAATCTGGAGGGATGAAGATAGGCCAGTTCATGATAGCCGTTATAGGTGATGTGTCGTCGCCCTACTTTCCCCTGATAACAGGCTGGAGTGCAAATTGCAGTAGCAAACGGATAGGTGATGGCGTTGGATATGGTAGCATTTTCGGTATCATAAAAAACCACGGAGGGCTTTCTTAAAAGTTTGGCCGCATGGACAATGAACGTCCCTCCGATTTCAAGAAAAATATCTGGAGGAGCATGTCTCAATAACCTATACAATCTTCCCTCATGTTCCAAAAGTTCAAAGGCCAGTCCCAAAATTCCTTGCCGTGCTTTGCTTAAACAAATATGGTGAAAGCCATATTCTTCCAGCAGACGAATAGTAATATCTTTATTTCGAGATGCGATAGTTATTCGATGGCCGTTATTTTGCCAAAGAGTGATGGCATTGCGAAAGAAATGAACATGCGCCGGATGTGATATATCTACTAAGATATGCATTTTAATTTTGAGGCGGACTCAAATTATCTTGCGAAAAATCGATCCATTCCATTCTCGACTGAGCAATCTGTTCGGCTACTAATCCCAGCATAAAAATAATCACGCTGGTAACAAAAAGTACTACCGACATATTTGTTAATTTATGATTTTTTAAAAAAGTATATAAATAATTACTTACCCCTAAAAAGAAAAAAATCACACTTACCGGTAAAAATATCCGCATAGGAGAAAACAAACAGGCAATTTTAAACATGATCAATAAAAAACAGGCCCCGTCTCGAAAAATCTTTATTTTACTTTTCCCCAAAGAACGATTTCTATTTTCAATAGGGATATATTTCACATTATAACCGGCCTTATAAAGGGAAAGAGTAATCGTTGTAGGATAAGAAAAACTATTCGGTAAAAGGTAAACAAATTTTAAAGCAATATGTCGTCGAATCATCCTAAAACCGGAAGTAAGGTCCAAAATTTTTTTCCCTGTGATATAGGAAGCAAAAAAATTATAAAAATTATTAGCCATATTCCGATAAAAAGCTTCACCCCTTTTATTCACTCTTGCCCCTACCACCATGTCAAATGTATCCATATCTTCGAGTAAAGAATTAATCAAGGAAGCATCATGTTGCCCATCTGCATCCATAAAAACCAATAAATCTCCTCTTGCATTACGTATACCGGTTTTTATGGCCGCCCCATTTCCTTTATTATAAGGATGTTTAATAACTCTCGCCCCTGCCTCAGTGGCCAACACTTCTGTTTGATCTGTTGAACCATCATCTACAACGATTATCTCATCTACTGATATAGTCTCTTTTATCTGGTAGATAAGTTTCTGAATAGATTTTTGTTCATTATATGCAGGAATTATTATCGATACTTTTTTGTTTTCAAATTTCATACATCTCTCTGCCATATATATTCACCAATTTTTAAATTTATGCTTTTATTTTATCCCCATATTTTATCCCCATTTTTTTCCCATTGTCAATAATCTATTATCAATAATTCCTTATTTTTGACAATAGTTCTCATTTTGACCTTCTTTAATCTAAATTTTTTTCGTGATTAATATTTCACTGAATAAAGATTATAAGTTAATATAATTTACCATTTTGTTTATATCTCATCCTTTACAATTTCTATCTATCTATTTAAAAAAATTATAGCAAAACTGTAACAGTTTTATATATATGCTTAAATTCTCTATATATTGAGGCTAATGCCTCATTTTAACAAAAAATTTAAAATTAAATTAACGCACACGGAGCTGCGCCTGCGCGGGATGCTTTAGATAATTTGATATATACGTACATTACATCCGCGATATCCATTCTCTTTATTGAATGCAGCTAATAATCGAACCCGTCTTTCCCAACTTTGATGTTCATATGAATTGAGTACTACGTATTGTATCTTATTCCTTTTGCAATAAACAAGAAAATTTACTGATTCTTTATTGGATTTATAATGTTGCCGAATTTTAATAATACGATATGTAGGACAGCCTGACTGTATTTTCTTTTCAAATGCCTGAATATATTGACCTACCCACCATTCATTTTCACGGCGATGATACATAAAATATTCCGCCAAATTGGCGTGACGACTAATGTTAGAATCAATAAGAAAGGGAAGATTTGTATAATATCCGTAAAATAAAAAACTGCTACCCGCGAGGATATTTTCCTTGATCCATCTTTCTGCTGCTGTACAACAATATTCATTATAGGATCGATAATAAACACTTTTGGCGATCGATTTATATACAGGGAATATAGCTAAAATAATCCCAACAGTAATCATCACTATCTGTTTAGTCGGAGATTTATCCCTTAAATATTTTTCGCAACCAAGAACCAGTACCCGCGCTACAACAATAGCCAAATAGGGCACTAAGGCAATATAAAAATAATTCCTGGCCGGGAGAAAGGCAAATATACCAAAATAAAGTATTGGAAAGATGCAGGTTAAACGCAATATTTTATCTTTTTTTTGAAAAATACCAATTATAAAACAAGAAAAACCGGCTAAGGTAAGAGTCCATCCCCAAACATTAAAAAATCTCGTGATATTATATCCTAGAAGAAAGGACCGCTTTGCCTCTCCTGTAATAGATGACAGGTTATAATTGACAAATTTTGAAATATTTAATATTGAATATGGGTTCCCGATAAAATTACCTAAAAAGATTACAGCAATAAGGGCGAAAAAATAAAGAGGAGAAATTTTCTTAGACGACACTATAAAAATAAATAAAACAACGGGGATTATGATTGAACCGGGAATTGGTTTGGCGGCCACACTAAATCCTGCAAATAATCCCGCTAAAATTAAATTCTTAAAGGCCTTATCTTTTTTCTTGTATTTTTTCTTAGAATCCGCACGATGACGGTTTATATCATAATACGACATGATAAAGTAAAAGGCGGCAAATGCACATAAAGCTTGTAAGGTATCAACACGTATCCAAAAATTCGAAAGTAGTTCCCCCAAGGGTAAAGCTGCTAATCCTACAGCCAACCATAGTGTCCAGGAATCAAAAAAACGAAGACAATATTTAAATACAAGCAGAATTAATAAAAGATTAAAAAAAAAGTTAAGGAGTCGAGCTAAAAAATAAAATTGGTTCCTTTTTTCAAAAAAAATACGCTGAACAAAACTATCAAATGTTACTTTTGAAAAAAGCCTCTCTCCTAAATAGACCCCATAGTATATTCCAGATAAAACATAGCTGGTCAATGGTCCGTATTTATAAAAGCGATAATCAAAATCCCCTCCCATAAAACTCACCGCCATTTCGACAACTTCATTTTCATCAATTGAATAATAGGGCAATTCATAGTGAATATCAATAAATCTAGGTACAAAGGTTACCAATAAGATTATGGCAGCTATACAAAAAGCAATTTTCGACTTATTATTATTCATCTTCATCTGTTTACTCATCATCATTGCTATAAAATTTTCTCACAATATACAACGGACGATTTCTTACCTCATCGTATATTCTTCCAATATATTGGCCAAGTACCCCAATGGATAACAACTGTACCCCTCCTAAAAAAACAATGGGAATAACAGTAGACGACCACCCATGAATAGCTTTCTGGGTAAATAATTTTAAATAGAAAAAATAGATCCCAAGTCCAAAACTAAAAATAGAGACCAAAAACCCTAAAAAGGTAACTAATTGAAGAGGGGCAACAGAAAAGGAAAATATACCGTCAAAGGCAAAAGCCACCATTTTACGGAATGGATATTTTGAGCCTCCGGCAAATCGACTCGATCTTTCATAATAAACAGCGCATTGACGAAATCCAACCCAGCTTACCATCCCTCGGACAAATCGATTTTTCTCCCTCATTTTTTTGACCTCATCGACAACCGGTCTGCTTAATAGTCGAAAATCCCCTACATCCACCGGGATATCTATATTAGAGAGTCTTTTGTTAAATCGATAAAATAATTTTGCTGTAATTAATTTGAACCATCCTTCTCCTCCCCTCTTCTTTCGTACACCATAGACAACGTCATATCCGTCTTCCCACTTTTTTATCATTTCAAGTATTGTCTCTGGAGGGTCCTGGAGATCAGCGTCGATAATAATTAATGCGTCACCTACAGCATAATCAATCCCGGCTGTAATAGCTATCTGGTGGCCAAAATTACGGGAAAAATCAATTATTTTTAAACGTTTATCTTTTATGTTGCGTAAAATCTCTAACGTCTTATCGATACTGCCATCATTGATAAAAATATATTCAAACGTGTATGAAGCTGATCGAGCTATAGAAAATAAATGCTTGATTAACTCCGGAATTACCTGTTCTTCATTAAAAACGGGGATAATGATAGAGATTGTTTTATTGTGCATTGTAATAGATTTAAAATTCAATAATTTATTAAAATTATAAAATTTATAGTTATCGCTAATTTATATCCTATAGTACTATAATATATTTATCTAAGTCAACCTTAATAGAACCCAAATTTACCAGAAAATTTGTTTATATTTTAGTGCATAATTTTGCTATGCCTGTATTATCAAGCATTGTAATTTTATTTTGATTTCTTACTTTGTCCGAATTGGGCTTTCAAGTTCACTTGGCTAAATTTTTATTTGTATTTAAATTACAACATATTGATGTACAATTTTCAAGTGTGCCGTTGTAAGGTTATAAAATATCGGGAATGTACTTTTCAAAATTCTCATTCAAATGACAGAAACAATGCATGATAGTCATAAAAAAGGGCAACCATGCTGGTTGCCCTTTTTTATGACTATCATGCATAACTATTTAAAAAATAATCCTTAATATTTAGTCAAAGTGAGCGTGCCTGATTCCTGATCAACATTGGCACTATTCGTGATTCTATAATAGCCAGTGAGTACATTTCCATCTATAGTTTCAACAATAGTAAGATTATAAATTTCCGTGCCAGCATTAATCGATGCAGAAAGCTGTAAGGTATTGACATTAAAAAATCCATTAACAGCAGCGCTCAATTTTGGCTGATTGGTTTGCGATGTAAAATTTATATTTCCGGTTAAGTTGGTCGCATTTTGAGTTAACGTTAAGGTTGCGCTGCCCTGGCTTGTGCCGGCAATACCAGCGCTCACCCAAGTGCCTGCCCAAGTACCTGTTATACCAGCAGTGGTTGGGACAAAAGGATTTGTGGGTGAAGTATACGGTGTTTGAGGATACCCTGTGTAATATTGCTGAGTTCCCTGATATGGGGTAGGAGAATATGGGTATCCCACATAAGGGGTTATTCCCTGTAATGTGCTCGGAGAATATGGGTATCCCACATAAGGGGTTGTTCCCTGTAATGTGCTCGGAGAATATGGGTATCCCACATAAGGGGTTGTTCCCTGTAATGTGCTCGGAGAATTTGCGTATCCGGGATAAATAGGCGACGTGGCTGCCGGATATCTATTTAAATATGGATTAATGGCCGTCAAAGAATTTATGGGCGAGAAGGTTAGCGTAACGGCATTGGTGTAAGGGTCAATATAGGAACTGCCGGTAATCGGTGAAACCCCCGAAGAGATACCGGGATAAGATGTCGGAAATGTAGAAGGATACAAACTCGAATATCCAGTAGTCGGAAAGGATGAAACTCCTGGATAAATACTGGAGTAGGAAGTCGGATATGCACTGGGATATGCGCTTGGATAGGCGCTTGGATAGGTAGCAGGGTATGTGCCTGGATACGCAGTAGGATAAGATGTTGGGAACGTGACGGTTTGGCTGTTTCCATATCTGATAAAAAACAGGGAAATAAAAATACACAAAACAAAAGATATTAGCAATCGATCCGCGGGACTTAACTTCTTCATCTCAATCTCCTCACCAAAATGAAATATTGCCGAAAACTATTCTCACATCAAGTCCAAATTCATCAACTAATTTCATCAACTATGTAAAAGTGCTGACTTCAGATACTGATAAAAAATCAATATTATATTTGGACAAGTTAATAGCAATTTTTGTGCCGACCAATATATTGCCGTTTATAATAAATATACATATTAAATTATAGTATTGTTAGCTATTTTTAGAAAAACAAAAAACAAAAAAGAACATGAAAGAAAAAAAAAGACAAAAAATCGAACAAATTGAAGGGAAGTACCGAACGGAAGGGAAATCACCAGCAGAAACCTGCCTAGAACTTGAATGAAAAAAATCAAAAACAGATAGTAACCGGATAAATGTGAAGGCCTCGCTGAACTAAAAACAATAAACTATCCTTGTCGGCATTTACAACAATAGCTTCTCGAAAATCCTTTAATTTTTTTATTTCCTTATTATTAACCTGATGGATAATATCTCCCTTGCGAATGCCTACTTTATAAGCAGGACTTTTATCTCGAACATGAGTTACCATAACACCGGAATTTTGATCGTATCTTAACTTTGCTACCATGTTTAAATCTTTTATTGATAGACCTATTAAATCTCTTGCCATTTCTTCGGCAGCTTGAGAAGTAAGCCGGGTAGACTTAAGATCAACTGTTAATGACTCTTTCTCCCTCTGTATTACAATTTGCATGGAACTATCTGAAGTAAAGCCGGATATAAAGGAATAATACATTTCCTGAGACAAAATCTTTTCTCCATCAATCTCTTGAATGATATCCCCACGCCGCAAACCCGACTTATCACCCGGACTATCAGAAAGCACCTTAGTAATAATAACCCCTTCCGGGTGCTGCAAATTAAAATAAGTAGCCAAATCTCTGTTTAAATCCTGAACACGAATTCCAAGCCATGCTTTATGAACCTTTCCGTAACTTATCAAATCGGCTACTATTCGCTTGGCTCGATTGATAGGAATAGCAAAACCGATCCCCTCGGCTTTTTGATAAATCGCTGTGTTGATGCCGATCAACTCTCCCTCAATATTAAGCAAAGGCCCCCCGCTGTTGCCGGGATTAATAGAAGCATCGGTTTGGATAAAATCATGATAAACTAAATCGCTATTTATTTTCACTGTCCGGTTTGTAGCGCTAATTACACCTGTAGTCACCGAATGTGAAAGTCCGAAAGGATTTCCAATAGCAACTACAGTTTCACCAATCATCAAATTCACAGTCTGCCCGATGGTAATACAAGGAAGATCCACCGAAGAGTCAATTTTTACCACCGCCAGGTCCGATCGAGGATCAGCGCCAATCAATTTCCCATCAAATTCCCGATTATCAGCCAGAGTAATCTTAATTTTGGAGGCTTTTAAAATAACATGCTCGTTCGTTAAAATATATCCTTTGGGGTCGATAATGACCCCAGACCCTAAACTTTGCTGCTTATAACTTCTTGGAGGAAAAGTGTCAAAAAAATTGTTGAAAAAACTATCAAAAAAAGGATCCCCAAAGGGATTCATCCTTTCTCTCACAATTCGTTCAGTACTAATATTAACTACCGCCGGGCTTGCTTTTTCAACAACCTTTACCACCGGAGTCCTTCGAAGATCAGTGGAAGAAGATCCCTTAACTGAAGGTATCTTTAGGAATATTAAAGAGAGAAATAAACAGAACAGGCCCAAAAGGTGAAAAAAACTTTTTTTAGGACTAGATTTTTCACCTCCGGTTTTAGCAAATTCGCGCAATAATTCTTCCTGCTGTTTGGTAAGTTTGGTAGGGATTTTCACAATCACGTTTACCTGTTGGTCTCCTTTGCCCCTACCATAGACATTGGGGAAACCGGCTTTCTTTATCCGAAAAATCGTGCCGCTTTGAGTCCCACGGGGAATTTGCAATTTGTAAGTTCCATCCAGGGTAGGAATTTGGATTTCAGCCCCCAATGCTGCCTGAGTAAAAGAAATAGGAATAGAGCAGAGAACATCGTCCTCTTGTCTGGAAAAAAATTCATCTTCTTTAACTCTAATAAAAACGTAAAGATCTCCTGGAGGCCCTCCCCGTTCCCCTGCAGCTCCTTCACCCGAAACTCTAAGCTGTGAATTATTATCCACCCCGGCAGGAATCTTAAGATGCAATTTTCTCTTTTTTGGAGATTGTCCTTTCCCTCGGCAATCAGGGCAAGGCGTCTCAATAATTTTACCTTCACCTCGACAGTGGGGACAGGTTGTACTTATACTCAAAAAACCTTGAATATGGCGAACCTGTCCGTGCCCTTCACAATAACGGCACACTTTCGGTGAGGTACCCGGCTTTGCTCTGGTCCCCTGACAAGTTGGACAAATTTCATAACGCTTTACTTCAATATCAGTCTCCAAACCAAAGGCTGCATCACGAAAGGCAATCTCTATATCTTGCCTTAAGTCAGCTCCCCTGGAGGGACGAGATCGAGTCCTTCCGGTTCGTGCACCGAAAAAATCTCCAAAAATATCACCAAAGCTACTAAATATATCGCTGCCGAATATATCATCAAAATTAAAACCCGTGAACCCGGTATCTTTTAACCCTGCATGACCAAATTGATCATAAAGGCCCTTCTTTTTAAGATCACTCAGGACTTCGTAGGCTTCAGAAGCTTCTTTAAATTTATCCTCAGCTTCAGAATTTCCCGGATTTCTATCGGGGTGATATTGCAGGGCCATCTGACGATACGCTTTCTTTATTTCATCGGGTCCCGCGTTCCTTGAAATTTCTAAAACTTCATAATAGTCCTTCTTAATCATAATCCAAATATCCTTGCCTTACGCCCTGTTCATTCAACTCGTATAACCAATCTTCATATTTATGCAATAAGTACTTTTATAAGTAAAATGTGATGGGATATATCGAAAACACCTACCCCTTTAAGATACTATAGCATTTTTAAAAAAAATTATTTTACACCCTTTCAGATCGCTTGTCAATAAAAGGGCAGCAATTCTCATGTTACCATTTTTCTGTGTAGGCATGGCTTTAACCCTGCAAAAAACGATTTTCCTGAAGGATTAATTTTAGTTGCTATAAATTATGCACAAAATTATGTGGTTATTTTAATTTTGCCATTACCCTAGGAGGCTGTCCGAGAAAGCATTATTACGTCATTTCGACCAAAGGGAAAAATCTAAAAGTTTTTTATTTTCAATACGATAAGATTTCTCACTCTGTTCGAAATGGCAACTTTGATCAGTTCTCGGACAGTCTCCTAGCTTCAACTGAAGAAGCTCAGGTTCTGTTAGTTGATGCTAATTTACGAACCCCTAAATTACATACCTTTTTTAACATGCCCAAAGAAAAGTGATTAGCAGAAGTAATTCAGGCAAAAGGCTCTTGGACGGATATACTGCATTCCAGTAGAATCCGTAAAAAAATTCTTTGCTCTCTTCATCTTCTGCGCTGAATTATTGCTGATCTAAAAAAACTGAAAACTTATGCGTCCATCCATAATTATGCAATCTTTATCAGTAAACATGAAAAATATTTCACATTTTTTTATATTTCTATATATTTTTTATAAACCCATTCTTTTATCTATTTGAAAAATAAGTAATTAAAAAATAAAAATTTCTACCAATAAAAATTATTGGGGGGTACAATTTATGCACACAAGATTATCAGATTATTCGACACAAATAGGCATAATTTGATAGCAAAAAATTATACCAATATTTTATATATCATATATATTATACTTTATGAAGGAGGTGATACCCGGCTTTAGAGTAAAGCTAAACTAATACAACACAACCTAATTTTAAATCCTTGCCTGCTGCTAAATCTGAACTGAGAAATTATACAATAAGATCTTTACAAAAGCTGATTCACATTCTATTCTCTTTACTCACTATTCTCTTGGCTCAGCCTTAATTTTCACTCTTCAGTATAGTTTTCTGCTACAAAACGTATCATTAGGTCCATTACATAAAAATACCCGTTCCAATTTTTTTTTCACTCTCGTTCGAAGATTATTTAATGTAAGGGATCTCTTACCATAATACTTTTTGCAGAAACTATGGCAAGATCACTAAAAATATTTTGGGAGGGGGGAATAATTTTTTCATTTTACCATTGAAGGAGGAATAATTTTATGATGCGTTTATTAAAAATAAAATGGATACCCGTTGTATTGCTAGTCATAACAGCATTAATATTTTCCCCTATCAGAACCACACATGCTTATTATGGCGGCCTTTATGGATCAGGTGTTTATGGTGGCGGTGGCCTTTATGGTATGTCAGGACTTGGCGGCATGTATGGCATGTCCGGACTTGGCGGCATGTATGGTATGTCCGGACTTGGTGGCCTTTATGGTATGTCCGGACTTGGTGGCATGTATGGTATGTCCGGACTTGGCGGCCTTTATGGTATGTCCGGACTTGGCGGCCTTTCATATCTTTCCTCTGGTATTGAAGCCTTAACCAGAGCCGCAGATATTCTGATATCTGGAACGATTCCCATAGTCGGGGTAGGCGGCGGGCTTTCTATTCTGCCCACGGCAACAACACCTCCGAGTGTCACCGTTTCTATTCCTGTATATCCGGACCCATCCGGATTATATCTCGGTACATGGACGAGCTTATCCTTTTCCACCTCCAGCAGTAGTAGCATTCTCAATAATATGACCATGAATTTACTCTATAATCCCTTTGATGGTATTATCACCGGTACTGCGGGATTACTTTTAAACAAACTGATTCCAATAGAAATCCCTGTAGCAGGATTAAATAATGCCCCATCGTTTATTCTTGCCGGAACTTTTTTCGATCCGATAAGCCTTGAAACCTTCTCTTTAGAGTTAGCTTGTACTTTCAGTACCCTTATCACAACCTTGCCGGCAATTATTCAAGGAACTTATTTAATCCATGATCCCCTTTATACTAGACTTGACTGGGGAATCTTTTCAACAGGAAGACTCTAATTTTATAAAATTCCTTTTCTCGATTGTATCAAAGGGGGCAGCCAAATAAACTGCCCCCTTTTATCTTTTTACCCGTTCCTTGCCAGTAAAAACATCATCATTTTTTTAAGGTAACAATTTATCTCTTGAATATTACCCTCATTTTTTATAAAATAATTATCGAACATTCTTTGTGCCTTGTTGGTTCAAGAAGGAGATGAATGATTACCATTTTTCAAAATCACAATTTTTACCTTTGCCGAGTATAAAAAAGGATTTAGTATAATGGGTAAAAAGATTTTTATTGACGCAAATACCCTGCTATTAGATTCCTTCACTCTTGCCAAACAAATTTATGAGAGTAATTTTTCTCCCAGTCTTTTGATTGGAATCTGGCGTGGAGGGACTCCGCCAGGAATCGCTATACATGAATTCTTAACCCTCAAAGGTCTGGACCTGGACCATAGTGTTATTAAGATACAATCTTACAAAGGGATTGACAACTATGGGGAAGTGCATATCGAAGGATTGGATTACATTCTTTCTATTCTTCACCCAAAAGATAACATCCTGATTGTAGATGATATTTTTGATACGGGCCGGACCCTCAAAGCCTTAATCCAAAATATTCAGGAAAAGGCCAAGGGAAGAAAACCAAGGATTAAAATAGCCACCATTTTTTATAAACCCACCAAGAATCAAACAAATATAGTCCCCGATTATTATCTCAAAGTAGTTAATCAATGGGTTATCTTTCCCCACGAGCTAAAAGATCTTACCAAAGAAGAAATCAGACAAAAAGGAGAAAAACTCTATCGAATTATTTTTGAGTAAAAAAAATGCCCCTATCTTTAATCTCCCAAAGATAAGGGCAAATTTATCATCTTAATTCACTATTTTATTCACTATCCTATAATAGATTATTTATTGTATCTATAAAACACAGCCCAAGAATAGATTCATCATCATCACCACTTCCTCCAAGTGAATATCTGGAATCTTTGGCCGGATCGTAAGGGGTTGAATAAACATAGTCGGAGTATTCACTTTCCGTACCATAGATGTTATAAGCCGTGAGTTTCAATACATAGGTAGTTTCATTACTCAGTCCTTCTACAGGATAAGAAGTCTCATTACCTACATCCCTTCGTACGCTGGGATCTTCCTTGCTTGTTTCAATATCATTTTCCGTCCGGTAGTAAACATAGTAACCAACCACATCCGGATCATCAACACCTTCCCAGGTCAGATGAATAACCGTATTGTCCGCCGTGGCGATCAAACGACTCGGTGGCTCAGGAAACTTGCTGATGCCCCGAAAACCAAAAATATCTTTGAGGGTTTCCAAATGAGCGCCATGATAAGCTCTCCGGTCATGCGACAAAACTGAGGCCATGTAATCGGCAAAGGTCGTATCTCCGCCATATCTGGAAAAATGAAAAAGGCCATCAGCGACTTCTTGCCCTAATTCCTGTCGAGTGTCCCACATAGCGCCGGATAAAATTAAACTATTGGCGTAGGGGTCATCCCCGTAATCGTCGGGAAATACATAGGTATTGTCCAAGGTTCGCACATATTCATGGCCAATCCAGATATCCCCTGCCCCAATCCGGGGATCATCAGTCAAGGTAGCCGCCCAATAATCGGAAAAGGCCTCGTGCATGGCATCCAACTCGGTGGTAAAAACAGGGCCATCTTCGCCGTCAGTAGTATTTAAAGGAGATCCTGGATGGGGCATAAAATATGAATAAAAGCTTTCCGTTACAGCATGAGTATATTCATGATACACAATATCGGCAAACAAGGCGAAATTACGATATCCATTCTGTTTGCTGTCCCCTTCCCCAAAACAAATCATATGTTCAGGACTCCAGAAGGCATTATTATAATTTTCACTCCATCGGGTAATGACTTTAATCGGGCCCTTGCGATCAGGATCCATACCGTCATACTCAGGGTCAACGCTCAATATATGCTGAATCATCCGATTCATATGATAATACACGTTTAATTCATCATATGCCCCTGAGGGAATATCCGCCAAGCTCCAAGAATGATTTGCAGTGTGATTCGGATCAATATCCACTTCGTCATAAATGGCCTCACGGGTATCTTCATTGATTACTTCTACCCACCTTCCGGCCAATTTGGTGGTCATGATGTTTTTTTGCCAATCTGTCGGCAAAAAATACTCTCCATTTGGGTCAGTATAGGTAATCTGACTCTCTAATAACTCTACATCATCAATATTCCACCCGCAAAAAACTCCTGAACCATCAGTAGGCCCCATAACCCAGCGGATATATACCTGTTGATCATCCGCATACCGGGAAATGTCAAAAGTCTGCAGGTTCCACCCATACCATTCACCCTGGTCACTGTCATAGTCGGCATCTTCAAGCTGGCCCGTACCATTTGACCAAATAGTGCTCCAGGTCAATCCGCTATCATTGGAGATCTCCACAGAAGCTTTATCGAAGTTCTCCCGAACTCCATAATCATCTTCATTATATTCTTTATAAACACCCAACCAGCGATAAAACCGCAAAGCCATATCCTCTTTTCCCGTGCAGTCAATAATATGGGTAGTCAGGTATTTAGGCCTCATGAGATTCGTATAATCTCCCAATAGATTATAGCCATAAATATTCGACCCCGTATATCCTGAGTTTGGATCCGGAGGACCCGCATGACCGGGAGTAGTCATTAAATTAACCAGATCAGGTGGAGACGGGTTTCCCCAACCCCATAACCCCTCTGTATCCCAATTAGGATTATTTCCATCCATGAATTCCTGCAGCACAGGCTCATCTCTATTCATTATATAAATCTTTTGATCCTGAAAGGGCACCTGAACCGGCGTACTATTAAAAAAACGGGGTAACATCATCCCCTTCATTTGACCGGATATAGCCTGACGGGAACGATTATACCTGCAAAGAACATCACCCTCTTGTGCGTCAACAAAATATTGCCAACTGCCCACTTCCACTAGCCAGGCGAGAGAGTATTGCAATCCTTCTTCAAAACGAGTGGGAAAAATTACCAACCTGGCCTTATAAGCAGTACTTTCCAAAGATTGATCTGAATTTTCTACAGAAGGAATCTGCAAATGATGTTTGACAATCCCCCAGGCTACAGCCTCATCAATGGAGGGGACCGTTTCAAGTGAAATTTCCGGATAGGTATCCGCTCCAAAACTCAACAACCGATAACTTTCATCAAACTCAAATCGTATTCGACTTCCACAAATCGGGATGCCTTGATATTTTTGTTGGAAATCCAGATACCAGACCCCTCCTCTTTTGGTAACTCTCACAAGTTGCACTTCCGAATTACCCAAACGAAATAACTCTGCATTATCCTGTATAAAACTGTGGGCATAATCAACCAATTCATCCTGCCCCCAAAAAAAGCCTCTCCACAACCCTTGGGAAGAGGAGCCGGGCCCTTTTCGAATAACCCGATGGGGAACACCTGTTTCTTTATTCCAAGTCACATCCCACTCGGAGCCAAATTCTTCCCTGAATTTTTCCCGCTTTCGCTCTCGCACATTTCTTGAAATTTTTTGAACCGCTCGCCCCCTGCTTTTTTTATTCCTTATACTATAATCATTATGCAGGACACTTTTATTGAAAGCCCAGGCCTTAGTCCCGAAAACCAAAACCCCTAATACAATGCCCACACCGCAAAAAAATATTACCTTGTTCATCCGAGAACTTATCCAATGTGTATTCACAATCTACTCCCTCCGAAATTGTCAAAAATCTTCATGTCTACTACTTTTATCGAATCAGGAAGGTTCTTTCTTCACAAACTATTTTTAAAAGATAAAAAAAAACGATCCTATATATATCGCCTGTAAGTAAACCTGTATGTAAAATAGGATCTTACAAATCGCTGTGAGTAAAAAAAATTGACTGCGGCAGGTACCAAAAAAGAGGAATGGTAATCAAACCATAAAATTTGGTGGGTTTATCCTTATTTTCTATAAATTTTTAATTTTTAACAGCTATCTAATTGTAAATAATAGATAACTGCCTTTATTCAGATTAATTTATACTTTTCACGAAGCTTTTGGGAAAGATTTCCGGTTAATGTTAAAGCCTTAACTGCCATATCTTGGTGCATGGTTCCCAATCCACAGGCAGGCGTTATTAAAGAAGCAGAAAGCAATTGCTCCCGGTCAATACCCAGATTAACCAAATCCGCCCATATTTTTTCTAATTTTTCTAGTAAAACTTCCACAGAGATATTTTGTAAAATTTCTTCACTGGTAGGAATAATTCCCCAGGCGATGGTTCCTCCACGCTCCAAATACTTTTTCAACTGCTCTTCATATAAGAGAAGATTGGAAGCATAAGAGTAAGCATCTAAAGAAAGAATATCCACTGATGTTTCCAACAAAATTGACCAGTCGGTATTCCCACAGCAATGAATACCAGTGATGCTGTTGATTCCCTGTAAGACTTCCTCAAGAGAATCAATTACCTGCTCCCTGTTAAGGCTGGTGAAGGCCGAGCCAAAAGCGCTTAAATATGGCTCATCAAGAAACATGATAACTCGTGAATTATATTTAGTTAAAATAGATTCTTGCCAATTTGCCTTACGTAAAAGGTTCTTAACAACAATGTCCTTAAGTTCTTCATTGTAAAGCAAGGAACGCCGATTTTCATCGGTCACCTGCAAAGCAAAGCTCACAGGACCGGTAATTTGACCCTTAACAGCCCAGGCCTTCTGTAACTGATCCTTGTATTCCTGCAATTGATAAAACCCGGCTGCAAAGGGTTTACTTATGGAAAAAAAATCCAGATCTTCCGAAAGAAAATGCTCATAAAATTTTTCAATAGAGGCAAAATCTTCAGGAGTATGAATACACATTCGGTCTTCTTCAAAGGTTACGCCCGGTAAATTCTCGCAGTATTGCCAGTACATATTTTCCCTGGCGCTCCTTTTGGGAAGTTGAGGCCAAAAAGGAATCTGCGGCAAGGTCTTTACTATAAGCTCACAAGCATCTTGCGCCTCAATATAAGGTAAACTGCCAATACCGGTGGGCAAACATTTTGGGAAAAAATCTGTTTTCTTTTTCATCCTAAACCTTTCTTAATCTCTTTTACTTGCTACCCTATTACGCAAACGTCCAATATGTTCAATCTCTATCTCGATAACATCACCCGGATGCATGGGACCAACTCCTGCAGGGGTTCCTGTAGAAATCACATCGCCAGGGACCAGGGTCATAATTCGAGAAATGAAACTCACCAAAAAAGAGATGTTAAAAATCAATTGCGAAGTATTCGATGATTGGCAGAGTCTTCCATTTAAAAATGATTTAATGTTAAGATTATTCGGATTAATCTCCGCTACCAGATAAGGACCAATGGCGGCAAAAGTATCAAAGGATTTGGCGCGGGTCCATTGTCCATCTTTTTTCTGTAAATCCCGGGCTGTAATATCATTGACGCAGGTATACCCAAATATATATTCATCGGCTTTGTCCAGCTCGATTTCCTTGGCCTACCTTCCAATCACAACTCCCAATTCTCCTTCGTACTCGACCCACTGTGACATTTGGGGATATATGATTGATTCATTATGTCCGATAAGGGCACTGGAGGGTTTTAGAAAAATTAAAGGCTCTTGCGGTTCGGGAAGATTTAACTCCCTGGCATGATCCCGATAATTTAAACCAACAGCTACGATTTTGGAGGGTTGACAGGGAGGCAAAATTTTAACTTGACTCAGTTGATACTGTTGACCGGTAAACAAAATATCTCCAAAAAAATCCCCCTTCAATTCTCGGATTATATCCTCTTCATCTAAAATTCCATATCTTTCAGCATGTTCTCATAAAAAGCGGATAAATTTTTTCACCTTTAACAGATTCCCTTACTCCCCTTTCAACACATCTTGCATATCGTATAATCCCGGTGGCTGTTGCACAATGAATAAAGCCGCCCGAACAGCCCCGCGGGCAAAAGTCTCGCGGCTATGAGCTTTATGGCTGATTTCTATTCTCTCCCCAAGGCCCCCAAAAATCACTGTATGCTCTCCTACAATATCGCCGGCACGCACCGCATGAATCCCGATCTCCCCGGAAGTTCTCTCACCCGGCAAACCCTCCCGACCATATCGTGCCGCTTGCTCTAAGTCCAGATTTCTTGCCTTGGCTAAAATTTGTGCCATTTTCACAGCCGTGCCGCTGGGAGCGTCCTTTTTAAAACGATGATGCGCCTCCACAACCTCAATATCGTAATTTTTACCTAAAATCATTGCAATTTGAGGTAAAAGCGAAAACAACAAATTCACACCCACACTCATGTTTGGCGCTTGTATAACAGGGACTATTTTAGACAATTCTTGAATATCCTGTAGTACATCTTCAGGTAAAGCGGTTGTTCCAATAACCATAGATTTTTTTTGTTGCCGGGCCATTTGTACCGCCTTTTTCGTGGCCTCAGGAGTAGTAAAATCAATAATCAGATCCCCTTGATTGATTATCTTCTCCGGATTAGCTGTAATCTCAATTCCCAAAGCCCCCACACCAGCAATTAAACCCGCATCTTGACCAAGAACTTTGTGGCCGGAAACCTCCAAAGCCCCAGCCAGCTCTATGCCTTCAGCATCTTGAATCGCTCGAATAATCAAACTCCCCATTCGCCCTGCGGCGCCGGTAACAATGGCTCTTACCATTTTATCTACTCCTTTTACGGCAGTTCTATTTTTAATATTTTCGCCTGCCTACAGGCAACCAAAATTTGTTGGCCTGTGCATTCTACCGAAAGCACACTATTTTCCCCTTTAAAATTCTATATCCAGGAGGTTGTCCTCCAATTCATTAGTCTTAATCTTGTCATTTCGAACGAAGCGAGAAATCTTATCTTATTGAAAAGAGAAAATTTTTAGATTTCTCCCGGAGTTTACACTGAACATAGTGAATGAGGTCGAAATGACATAAAACGCCTTTTTCGGAGAACCTCCTGGTCTTATCCTGGCAACAATTGATATTCTACAAGCATCTCCTTAAATTTGCTCAAATTCCAGTCAGACATGGCGCATAGCGGCAACCGAAATTCATCCCTGATCATCCCCATTAAAAAAAGAGCCGTTTTCACCGGGATCGGATTGGTTTCATAAAAAAGGGCCTGAAAAAGCGGACAAAGAATAAGGTTCAAATCTTTTGCTTTCGGCCATTCCCCCTGCAAACATAAATTTGCTAACTCCGCCATTCGACCAGGAATAATATTGGCAGCCACAGAGATTACTCCTTTCCCTCCTACTGCTAAGATAGGCAAAGTCAAGGCATCATCTCCGGATAAAACGATGATAGCATCTTTACAGCGCTGTAAAATTTCAGTAACTTGAGACAAAGAACCGCTGGCTTCCTTAATCCCCACAATATTATCAAATTGTGCTAAACGCTCAACGGTTTGAGGCAGCATATTCACACTGGTGCGGCCAGGCACATTGTATAAAATAAGGGGAATATCTACTGTTTCAGCCACTGCCTTATAATGTTGAAATAAACCCTCTTGGGTAGGCTTGTTATAATAGGGAGTAATGAGCAAAGCTGCATCTGCCCCAACATCTCTTGCTCTTCGCGTTAATTGAATTGCCTCCTTTGTGCTATTTGATCCGGTCCCGGCAATAACAGGGACCTTTTTCCCGACGGCATCGACAATAATAGACACCACCTGATTGTGCTCTTCATGGGTAAGGGTAGCTGATTCGCCGGTTGTACCACAAGGAACAATGGCTGAAGTACCCTTATTGATCTGAAATTTTACTAACTGCCTTAATTTTTCTTCATCCACCGCTCCATTATGAAACGGTGTTACAATGGCCACCATTGATCCGGAAAACATCATTTTTTCTCCCTCCATCTTTATCTATTTAATACCGAACGAAAACCCTTCTTTTTGTTATTTCGACTAAAAGCTTTTAACGTCTCCCTCCAAAAACAGACGATTTTTCGTTGCGAATGCTCCTTGAAATAATAGGGTAAAATCAGCAAATCTAATTTTATTATTTTTATGTAGTGCAGGGCTTTAGCCCTGCCAAAAGAAATTGGTTTTAGCAGGACTTTGGCAGGGCTAAAGCCCTGCGCTACAGTGATTTTTTTAAAACAAAAAATTCATAATAACAGAATTGCTGGAGTAAAATTTTTTCAAATTTTATTCAAAATCAAGGCTCAGCTCTTCAGGCCATAGATTACCTGTGGCAATAACACGAGCTTCTCCCTGAAAATAAATCTCCTCAAACCCTTTCTCTGTTTTTTGAAAATACACCTTCAGCACACAATCACTTTTAGTCACTACAGACACTGGAGAAACAACTTTTCCCTGGTAAGCACAGATAATAC
Organism: Pseudomonadota bacterium; assembly: GCA_030625085.1. Taxonomy (GTDB): domain Bacteria; phylum SZUA-182; class SZUA-182; order DTGQ01; family DTGQ01; genus DAOURK01. The sequence goes on along the minus strand of DAOURK010000024.1, from coordinate 12,288 downwards.
TTGAGGCAATTGAACCAGTACCGCAAGCCAGGGTTTCATCTTCAACTCCCCTTTCATATGTCCTAATAATGATCTTCCGGGGTCCGGCCACCTTAACAAAATTAGCATTAGTACCTTCAGGTTGAAAATAATCATGGAATCTTATCTTTCGACCCAATCCGACCACATCTGCAGTTTCTAAATCTTCACTACTTTCAAGCAGACAGACTACATGGGGGACTCCAGCAATTAAAAAAAATACAGACCTTTCAGATCCATCAACCTTTAATGGTAACGAGGGTGAGGGTGCTAAACAATAATCCATTTTTAGTTTCACCTGATGATCAATGACATCTGCCTCAACCAGTCCGGCTTTTGTCTCAAAGGCCATCTTATTTGAACATACTTCATTGAGATAGGCAAACCGGGCTAAACATCGGGCCCCATTGCCACACATCTCAACTTCCCCTCCATCAGCATTATAAAACCTCATACAAAAATCCGCGGTCTGAGATTCGTCTAAAAAAATTACCCCATCAGCCCCTAAGGAAATGCGGCGTTGGCAAATCCTTTGTACAAACTCTGATACCTGATTACCAGCAAACAGTTTTTTCCGATTATCCAGTATAATAAAATCATTTCCACAGGCGCTCATTTTAAAAAATCGAATTCTTTTCATAATAAACCTTTCACCAGTCCGGGACCATTTCTGTATGGATCAAATCATCATAAGTCTCTCTCTGTCGTATTACGCGGAATTGATCCTTTTTAACCAATACCTCAGGCACTCTCGGACGAGAATTGTAATTGCTGGACATACTGAATCCATAAGCGCCAGCGCTCATGGTAGCTATTAATTCTCCAGAGAAAACTTCGGGCAGCTCCCGACCCCTGGCTAAAAAATCTCCTGACTCACAAATAGGCCCTACAATATCAGCCACCATTGTGGATCGATTTTCCTGTCGCACAGGTAAAATCTCATGATAAGCCTTATAAAGACTCGGTCGCATCAAATCATTCATACCCGCATCCACAATGAGAAAATTTTTTTCATCTTTCCTTTTCACATACAAAACTTTACTGATCAAAGCACCGGCATTACCTACTATTACTCTTCCCGGCTCAGAAATAATAGTAACCTCAAGTCCTTTAAATGTGGAAGATATAGCCTCAACAAATTCCTTTGGTGAAGGTGGTTCCTCATTTCTATAAGTAATACCCAGGCCCCCTCCGATATCAAGATAGTTAATCTGAATCTTTTCTTCTCGAAGTTTTTGAATCAGGGTAGCCACCTTTTGCAAACTATCAATAAAGGGAGTAACTTTAGTAATCTGAGAGCCGATATGCACATGGGCTCCCACAATTTTTACATGCTCTAAAGATTGGATCCTCTTATATTCCTCTAAAGCTCGATGAATATCAATACCGAATTTCTCTTGCCTCAAACCGGTGGTTATATAGGGATGGGTATCTGCAGAAATATCCGGATTAACACGCAAGGCTATGGAAGCCTTCTTATTCATTTCCCCGGCCACCCTATTCAACAGTTCCAGTTCCGGCCAGGATTCCACATTAAACATTAAGATCCCGGATTGCAGTGCATACTCCATCTCCCGGCAAGTCTTTCCCACCCCGGCATAAACTATCTTCTCCGGCAAAATACCTACTTTCAAGGCACGAAACAGTTCACCACCGGATACAATATCCGCCCCGGCACCAAGCCTGCCTAACAGATTCAAAATAGCTAAATTGGAATTGGCTTTAACAGCAAAACAGATCAGGTGATCGAATTTTTCTCCAAAAGCAGAATCAAACGCAGTAAAATGCCTTTGCAAAGTCTGATAACTATACACATAAAAAGGAGTGCCGACCTGAGAAGCAATCTTGCGGATGGGTACTTCTTCGGCATATAATTCATCATTAATATAGTGAAAATAATTCACAACAACACCACCCTATATTTTTATATTTCATCCTAACTTGCAGCTTGGGCTGCTTAGCAGGGCAATTTATGGCCTTACCACATATTGTTTATCCCTGATGGATTCGGTTCAGGGTTTCGGGGTTTTAACGGTCCCATTTTTCCACAGGAGATAACCGTTAAGAGGAATAAAATAAACACAATAGAGCCTAGTCTACGCATCACTTTCTTGTTCCAACGACCTTTCTGCCTCCTCTAGAACTTCTTGAACCCTGATAGTGGCAGTGCCGCCTAGAGATTTTTTAGCCTCCACTGAAGCTTTGGCAGAAAACAGCGTCATCATATCTTTACTGAAATCAACAGAAAATTTTTGCCACTGCTCCAGGGAAAGTTCAGAGAATTTTTTTTGCTGCTTCAAACAATAATTTACTGCTTGTCCGATAATATGATGGGAATCACGAAATGGAACACCCTTACGCACCAAATAATCAGCAAGGTCAGTAGCCAGCATCATTTCATCGCCAGCAGCTTTAGCCATAGATTCGGGTTTAATCGTCACCTTTATCCAAAGGGGAGTAAGTACTGAACAGATTAAACGTAAGGTGTCTACTACATCAAAGACAGCTTCTTTATCTTCCTGAAGGTCCCGATTATAGGTTAAAGGCAAAGACTTCATCACCGTCAGCAAACCCATAAGGTGACCGTAGATGCGGCCTGTTTTACCTCGAACAAGTTCCGGCACATCGGGGTTCTTTTTCTGGGGCATAAGACTACTTCCAGTACAGAAGGCATCGGGCAAATCTATAAAAGAAAATTCAGAGGTGGACCATAATATTAATTCCTCGCTCATGCGGCTAAAATGCATACTTAAAATGGAAGCAGATGAGAGAAATTCAAGACAAAAATCACGGTCACTCACTGTATCCAAACTGTTCTTGGTAATAGCCGGAAATTTCAATTCCTTGGCCACCATCGTTCGATCAATCGGCAAGGTGCTTCCCGACAAGGCGCCTGCCCCCAGGGGACATACATTCACCCGGCGCAAACATTCCCGCAAACGTTCTTTATCTCGCTGAAACATTTCAAAATAAGCAAGCAGATGATGAGAAAACAAAACCGGTTGAGCCCGCTGCAAATGAGTATATCCCGGTATAATCACCCCTAAATGTCTTCGCCCTTGAGCTATCAAAGCCTCTTGCAACGAAATGACAGCTTTAATCAATTGCTGTATCTCATCCCGCAAATAAAGCCGAAGATCCAGCAACACTTGATCATTACGGCTTCTGGCCGTATGTAACTTCCCCCCAACGGGCCCGATCTTTTCCAATAACCGGGCCTCAATATTCATATGAATATCTTCCAATTCCGGCCGAAATACAAATTCACCGGTTTCAATTTCCGTTTTGATCTCTTGTAAGCCGGAAAGGATTTGCTGCGATTCCTCTTGGCTCATAAGGCCCACTTTTGCCAGCATCCGGCAATGAGCCATACTCCCCTGGATATCATAGGAGTAAAGACGCTTATCATAGGATACTGAAACAGTAAATAATTCAACCGCCTTATTGGTTGCCTCTTGAAATCGTCCAGACCATGGTTTTTTATTCATATCCAGCTCTCATATTATTGACTGCTTCTATTCCTTGCTCTTTTTGATCTTATTTTGAGCACTCAACTTTAAGGGTAATCCCCATAATTTACAAAAGTATTCCCCACCTTTGTGGTCAAAAATATCTCTTTGGGTATAGGTAGCCAAATCCTCATTATAAAGAGAAAAAGGAGATTTTCTCCCTACGCAATGGCAATACCCGGGCTGCAGTTTCATTCTTACCTGACCGGTGACCTGTTTCTGTAAAACCTTGGAAAAAGCATCCAGTGCTTCCCGAAATTCGGAATGCCACAAACCATAGTAAACCAATTCAGCATATTTCGTGGCTATACCCTCTTTAAAATGCATGGTTTCCCTATCTAAAACTAAAGATTCCAATTCCTTATGTGCGGTAAGCAAAATAGTCGCTCCCGGAGCTTCATATATTTCTCGGGACTTGATACCTACCAGGCGATTCTCTACCATGTCAAATCGACCAATCCCATAAGCCCCCCCCAATTGATTGAGCTTCTTGAGTAAATCCACCGGGCTGTAAGACTTTCCATCAATAGCCACAGGATTCCCCTCTTCAAAGGATAATTCTAGATACAATGATTTTTGAGGGGCATTCTGGGGGGACTGGGTAATTAAATACGCATCCTGGGGGGGTTCAACCCACGGGTCTTCCAGCACCCCGCATTCAATACTGACTCCCCACAGGTTCATGTCAATGCTATAGGGTTTTTCTTTGGTTACCGGTACTGAAATATTATGCTTTTTGGCATAATCAATTTCCTCTTCCCGTGATTTAAATTCCCATTCCCGCACCGGCGCAATAATTCGCAACTCACTATTTAAGGCCATAATAGAAACATCAAAACGCACCTGATCATTCCCCTTACCTGTGGAGCCATGCACTACAGCATCAGCGCCCTCTCTCTCGGCGATTTCAACCAGCTTCTCGGCAATAAGGGGTCGCCCTAAGGCGGTGGCCAAAGGGTATTTTCCCTCATAAACTGCGTTGGCCCAAAGAGAGGGGAAACAATACCGAACCAAAAACTCTTGACGAAGATCTTCTACATACGCCTTGGTAGCTCCAATCTGCAAAGCCTTATCTTTAATTTTTTCCAAATCCTCTTCCTGACCCAAATCTGCAGCCAAACAAATTACCTGGCATTGATATTTATCCATTAACCATTTAATGATAATTGATGTATCCAGTCCGCCCGAATAGGCCAAAACAACCTTGTTGACTTTACTATTTTTATTATCCATTTTTCCCTCAATGTTAAATGCTCATCAAGATGAACCCATAAAAAAAAATAAAAAGGCCACGCAGACCTTATACACTTTGAAAAAGCTGTCAATTACAGCGCATCTTCTGCTAAAAGTTTGAGTAAAATGGCTTGTTGTGCATAAAGGCGGTTCTCAGCCTGGTCAAAGACTATTGAATTTTTCCCCTCTAAAGCAGCTTCAGTTATTTCTTCTCCCCTATGGGCCGGCAAACAGTGCATCACCAAAACATCTTCTCGAGCTTTCTGCAAAAGGGCTTCATCTATCTGATACCCTGCAAAATCTCGTATTCTCTTTTTTTGTTCCTCTTCCTGTCCCATGCTGGCCCAAACGTCAGTATACATGATATCAGCCTGATAAGCAGCTTCTTTAGGATCTTGACAGATCACTATCTGCTTTTTCTCCACAATTTCAGGACTCATAACTTCTTTTATAATTCCCCGATCGGGTTCATACCCCAGCGGGCAAGCAATCCACAAATGCAAATTCATTTTGGCGGCTGCATATAACCAAGAGTTAGCGATGTTATTTCCATCACCGATATAGGCAATTTTAAGATTTTTCAGCCTCCCCTTTTTTTCTTTAATAGTAAACATATCACTAATGATTTGGCAGGGATGCAATTTATCGGTCAGTCCATTGATAACCGGGATAGCGGCAAATTTAGCCAGATCTTCTACCTCCTTATGCTGATAGGTCCGAACCAAAACAGCATCAACATAGCGAGATAAAATACGGGCTGTATCCACCAGAGGTTCTCCCCTTCCCATCTGCAAATCATTTTTATCTAAATAAAGGGCCCTTCCACCTAACTGATACATCCCCACTTCAAATGAAATACGGGTCCTGGTGGAGGCCTTTTGAAAAATCATGGCCAGGGTTTTCCGCTGAAGAGGCGCAAACAGAGCATCCTGGGGCTTTTGACGTCTTTGTTTTAAGTCAGCACTCATGGAAAATATGCTCTCGATATCCTCAATGTCCAAGTCTTTAATACTCAGCAAATCTTTTCTCATTACGTAATTCCTACCCCAAAAATACTAGTCCTAAAAAGGGTTAGTGTCATGTCATGCGTAAATTGTCGTATTGCATATTTTAAATCCGCCATCACCTTGTAAGACAAGGCATATGGTCGCTATGCGTTTCACTGTTGACGCGACAATAGTATTCTCACAAATTTCAAATTATAGTAACCCTTCTCCCCAGGTAAACACTCATGAAAAACTTTTTTCACCCCCGAGGATGAAATTTTTGACTCTTTCAGTAAAGTCTATTTTTCATAATGCGTTTTCATGGTAAAAAAAAAATAGCGCAGGGCTTTAGCTCTGCTTCCGCCTTCATTAAAATATTTTCCGCTCTGAGCCAAAAAAAATGATAAAACCAAAATTATTGAATAAAAGGCCGCATAAAGAAAATAAAAATTACCAGGCTATACATTATAGTCGAGCTAAAGCCCGATCCAAAATAGAAAGTCCCCGATCAACCTCATCGCGACTAATAATTAAGGGGGGTAAAAAACGAAGAACAGTATTCATAGTACAGTTAATGATGAGTCCTTTTTGAAGACAATCCTGAACAACTCCGCTTCCATCTCTGTCCAACTCTATTCCCCACATCAACCCCCGGCCTCGTACCTCTTGAATAAAGGGATACTTTTGTTGAAAATCTTTTAATCGCTCACCAAAATAAGCGCCTATCTTTCGACAATTTTCTAATATTCCTTCCCGAACGATTGTTTCCACTGTAGCCACACCAGCAGCACATGAAAGAGGATTTCCCCCAAAAGTCGTTGCATGAGTGCCAGGCATAAAGGACCTGGCTACTTCATTCCCGGCTAAAATGGCGCCAATTGGTACTCCACCACTCAGGGCTTTGGCCATGCTCACGATGTCGGGTTCTATCTCGGTATGTTGAAAACCAAAAAAGCGGCCGGTCCTCCCCAGACCGGCTTGGACTTCATCCAAAATCAACAAAATCCCTTGCCTTGTGCAATATTCTCTTAACCCGCCAAGATATTCGGTAGTGCCTACATGAACACCCCCTTCTCCTTGAATTGGCTCAATCATCACAGCTATAGTGGAATCTGTCACCGCATCTTTAACGGCCTGTAAATCATTAAAGGGAACATAGGTGAATCCTGAGAGGAGTGGTTCAAATCCTTTTCTCACTTTTTCCTGTCCGGTAGCACTAAGGGTAGCCATAGTTCGACCGTGAAAGGAGCGGTGAGCGGTAATGATTTCGGGCTTGGCACAGCCTCTGCTCTTGGCGTATAATCGGGCCAATTTGATGGCCGCTTCATTAGCCTCAGCACCGCTGTTACAGAAAAACATTTTCCCGGGAAAAGCTTGTTGAACCACCAATTCAGCCAGCCTTGCCTGCTGCTGAATAATAAAAAGGTTGGAAACATGCAACAATTTTTCTGCTTGTTCCTTGATAGCTTTAACCACAGCAGGATGACAATGACCCAGATTATTGACTCCCAAACCGCTCAAAAAATCCAGATATTCCTTGCCCTCACTATCCCATAAACGGCACCCTTGCCCCTTTTGGAAAATTATCGGCAGTCGATTATATGTAGAAATTAAATATTTATCTGTCAAATGGATAACTTCCTCTTTACTCAGCATTTAAATTTTCCTTTTTGGATTTCTCGTCGCTAAAGCTCCTCGAAACAGCAGTTGAGCGCTCTTTTACAGAAGTCTTCTACAATATAATTTCAGTCCCAATACCCTCATTGGTAAAAATTTCCAACAATAGCGCATGGGAAACACGACCATCTATAATATGTGTCTTTTTAACACCCTTCTCCAGAGCCTGTAGGCAACAATTTACTTTAGGCAACATCCCGCCGGTAATAATTTCTTTGGTAATCAACTTCTGTACTTCCCGACGATGAAGGGTATGAAAAAGATTATCTTCTCTATTCACTACTCCGGAAACATCAGATAAAAGAATTAATTTTTCTGCCTTAAGAGCCGCAGCGATTCCGCTGGCTGCGGTATCCGCATTAATATTATAGGTTTCTCCTTTAGCACCAACTCCAATGGGAGAAATGATAGGGATAAAATTATCTCTATCCAAAACATAAATTAAATCGGCGTTGATCGATTCCACGTCCCCTACAAAACCCAAGTCCTTATTCTTTTTTTTATTCTTTGCCAACGACGTTCCGCTTCCCCCGGCTTCTTTTGGCCAAGAATGTTTTTTGGCCTTAATTAAAAGACCGTCTTTTCCACTCAACCCAACTGCCTTTCCTCCATGTTGATTAATCAAGCTAACAATTTTTTTGTTTACCTGTCCCACGAGAACCATTTCCACTATCTCCATAGTAGCTTTATCAGTCACCCGATGACCATCAATAAATTCTGTCTTTACACCCAACTTTTGAAGCATCTCAGTAATGGCAGCACCACCACCATGCACAATAACCGGATTCATTCCTATATAGCGTAATAAAACTATATCCTGAGCAAAATCATTCCTGAGCCCTTCATTCAACATAGCACTGCCGCCATATTTGATAACTATGGTTTTTCCGGAAAAGTCCCGAATGTAAGGAAGTGCTTCAATGAGGGCATTAACCCGCTCTACAAGCTTTTGCATACAAACAATCCATCCAAAATTGATACCAATATTACTTGATGATCTCCTAAAAAGTCGTTTTCGTCAAATTTGTCATTTCGACTGCAAGGAGAAATCTTATATTTTTCAGCATATTGTCTAACTAAGATTTCTCACGTTCGTTCGAAATGACACGTTGATGAGACTTTTTACAAGTTCATCATTATTTAATTACTCAGAAAAGGGTGAACAATATCTTGCTGAGGTCCTCATCCTTAATAATATATCCTGTAAATCCTGTCTGCTAAAATGGCCTATATTCTGATCTATAAAATATACCTGCTCAGGTCTTCATCCTTGACGATATCTTTCAATTTATCAATAACATAAGTGTCATCAATAATAATCTCCCGGCCTTTTAAATCGGGAGCCTCAAAAGATACATCTTCCAAAACCTTATCCATAATAGTATGCAATCTTCTCGCCCCAATATTTTCCATCTTTTCATTGACTCGGGCAGCAATGGAGGCCATTTCAGAAATAGAAGAATCTTTAAATACCAATTTCACCCCTTCAGTTTGCAACAAGGCCTCATATTGTTTAATTAAAGCATTCTCGGGCTCAGTCAAAATTCTAATAAAATCCTCCTTGCCCAAAGAGGACAGTTCAACCCTAATAGGAAACCGCCCTTGCATTTCCGGAATTAAATCAGAAGGTTTTGATACATGAAAGGCTCCGGCAGCAATAAATAAAATATGATCTGTCTTAACCAGACCATATTTAGTAGTAACCGTAGTTCCCTCTACAATCGGCAAAAGATCTCGCTGCACACCCTCTCGCGATACATCGGGTCCTACCGAACTTTTCGATCCTGAGATTTTATCTATTTCATCTAAAAAAATGATACCCGATTGCTCTACCCGATTAATGGCTTCAGCGATTACCTCATCCATATCGATTAATTTTTGCGTTTCTTCCTGAAGAATAATCTTGCGGGCATCTTTTACCTTCATCTTTCTCTTTTTGACTTTACTTGGGAAAATACCGGAAAACATATCTTTAAAATTAATATCCATTTCCTCCAAACCAACATTGGAAAAAATTTCTATGTTGGGCATAGGCCTTTCATTAGATTCCACTTCTACTATTTTGTCCTCAAATTTTCCTTCCCGCAATTTTTCTCTTATTTTTTCTCTAGTACTCACTTTTGGGACTACGTCACCAACCTTTTCCTCTTCTTCCGTTGCTGGTTCTGTTGCCGGCGGCAAACTTTGATTTTTCATCTCATTCTCTTTAGGTTTTGGAGAAGGCGGTAAAAGAATATCCAATAATCTTTCTTCAGCAAAATATTCCGCCTTTTTCTGCACCTTCTCTCTTGCTTCTGATTTGACCATATTTACAGCCAAATGAGCAAGATCACGAATCATAGATTCTACATCCCTGCCCACATATCCTACCTCAGTGAATTTGGAAGCTTCAATTTTTAGAAAAGGGGACTTAGCCAGTCGTGACAACCTTCGAGCAATCTCGGTTTTGCCAACCCCTGTAGGTCCTATCATAATAATATTTTTCGGAGCAATTTCATCACGCATATCCAGACCAAGTTGCTGCCGCCGCCATCGGTTCCTTAAGGCAATAGACACCGCCTTCTTGGCCAAATTTTGCCCTATTACAAATTTATCCAATTCACTTACAATCTTTTTGGGAGTTAAGGTTTCCATATTTTCTCTCAATATTCTTTCAAAAGTTCCGCGAAATAAAATATTTTTCAAAAAATGCTTTTTCTATAGTTCTTCTATAGATATAAAATCATTCGTATATATACAAATAGAATCAGCAATTTTCATAGCTTCTTCAACAATTTCTTTAGCTTCCATATCTGCATGTAACAATAATGCTTTTGCTGCTGCAAGTGCATATGGGCCACCTGAGCCTATAGCAATGATTCCCTCAGAAGGTTCAATCACATCTCCGGTTCCGGAGAGAATATACGAATACTCTTTATCAGCTACGGCCAACATGGCTTCTAATCTTCTCAGTATCTTATCCGTTCGCCACTCCTTGGCCAATTCAACAGCAGCCCTGGGCAAATTCCCATGATATTCTTCTATTTTCGATTCCAATTTTCCAAACAAGGCGAAAGCATCGGCAGAAGCCCCGGCAAAACCGGCCATAACTGAATCTTTATACATTTTCCGCACTTTTCGGGCATTCGCCTTCATTATAGTCTGCCCGAAGGTTACCTGGCCGTCACCGGCCATAGCTACTTTACCACCTTTACGAACACTTAATATAGTGGTTGATCGAATTAATTCTCGGTTTTTATCTCTCATAATTCCTACACTCTCAAAAGTTTTAAAACGAAAAGGTTGCCTCGAGATTTCTATTATTTATGAAAAATATTTTTTTCACAGCATCTATTTTTTCAAGCCTTAGGGTGAGCGCGATCATAAACTTGCATTAAATGGTCAAGACTCATATGGGTATATATCTGCGTGGTTGATAAATTAACGTGCCCAAGCATTTCCTGAATGGTTCGAAGGTCAATACCAGTATCAAGTAAATGGGTGGCAAAGGTATGTCGAAGTGAATGTGGACTGGCTGAATCAGCAATTCCCGCCTTATGAAAATATTTTTTACACATCCTGGCCACACTTCGACTTGAAAGTCGCTGGCCATATTTGTTGATAAAAACAGGAGAAATCTCCTGAACTCCACATTTGTTTTGAAATCTTCGTTTCCCAGGGAGATATTCTTTTAATATACCTACTGCTTTTCTCCCTATAGGAACTATTCGCTCTTTCTTCCCTTTTCCAAAGACACGAATGGTAAATTCACTTAAATCAATCTGGTCTTCATTTAAAAAAACCAGTTCTGAAACTCGTATTCCGGTAGCATATAAAACCTCAAAGATAGCCTTATCTCTCAATTCCCAAAAATTGGACGGAGTAAAATCGAAAAGTCTGTATACCTCATCAATAGTTAAAAATAAAGGTATCTTTCTTCCAATTTTTGGTGATGATAGTAAAGCAACTTTGTTTTCACCATCGAAACCTTCTCTTTTCAAATATTTATAGAAAGATCTGATGGCCGAAAGTTTCCGCAATATAGTCCTCTTGGACAACCGTTGATCATACAAATTTTGCAAATATTCTCTCACCCTTATAAGATCGACCCGCTGAAGTGAGCTATAAAAATCAGATGCTTTTTCAGTAATGATTATATCCATCCACTGAAAAAATTGCACCAAATCGCTTTGATAAGCGCGGATAGTATGGTGTGAATAATTAAGCTCGAATTTAAGATAATCAATAAATTCTTTCATATAAAGATCACTCTTATAAAAAATCACTTAATAAATCACTCGAAGGTATACTTACAGAATATACAAAATAACGATTTTTCATTATATTGTCAAGAAGAAAGCAGTCTCAGCGATTTTAATTCTTAAGTATTTTCACCATCTTAAGATTCCAGCAAAGTTTACACTAAACATAGTGAATGTACTCGAAATGATAATTTTAGATACTATTTAGACATAGTCTAATTCCGACTTAAACTGGCTTCAACGTAAGCAAAATGTTCGCTGAAGGATATATAGGGAGGCTTTTTGTAAAGCTTCTTAACGAAGCAAAAGCGATAAAAATTGTCACTGTCTGAGCGAAGCGAGTTCGAAAAAAAAAGCCCGCATATAATTGCGGGCAAAATCTATAATCTCGGCAGCGACCTACTCTCCCACCACGAGATGTGGCAGTACCATCGGCGCTGAAGGGCTTAACTTCCGTGTTCGGCATGGGAACGGGTGGAACCCCCTCGCTATAACCACCGAGAATTCTTTTATTCTTTCTTGTACGGAAAAAGTGGGGTGAGGTCGCCCTCACCCCTTATCTTTAGTGTATGATCAAGCCTTTCGATCTATTAGTACTGGTTAGCTAAACACATTACTGTGCTT
>DAOURK010000064.1 GCA_030625085.1 Pseudomonadota bacterium | reverse complement strand
GGTGTAGAGATGGTAATGCCTGGAGATAATGTAAGTATCATAGGCGAGTTGATCACTCCGATAGCCTTGGAGAAAGAGATGCGGTTTGCCATTCGCGAGGGTGGCAGGACGGTTGGAGCTGGTGTAGTGAGTGAAATTATTCAATAGATTACCCCTCTCTTCCCTTGATGAGGGACGTTAGGTGGAATTGAATCTTTTTCTTTTCCTAGTTCTTCTGGATATCAGAGTAGAAAGTGTATAAAAGTTTAGCGAGGGAATACTAATTAATTGACAGGTATAGTCAAACGAGGGAATAATGGAAGGTCAAAAGATAAGAATTAAACTTTGTGCGTATGATCATCGAATTTTAGATCAATCTGCAGGGGAAATTGCCGAAACTGTTAAACGAACCGGAGCAAAGGTTTCGGGTCCTATTCCTTTTCCGACACGGAAGAGTCTTTATACAGTTTTACGGTCACCGCATATTGATAAAAAATCTAGAGAACAGTTTGAAATTCGTACACATAAAAGAATAATAGATATTTTGGAATCAACACCGCAAACAGTTGATGCACTTATGCGTTTGGATCTTCCTTCAGGGATTGATGTTGAAATTAAGTTATAATAGTAAGGTATAATATATACAAAAATAAAGGTGGGTTAACGAGTTAAAATGATAACCTTAGATGTTTATAATATTGATAATAAAAAAGTTGATCAATTTGAAGTAAAGGAATCTGTTTTCGACACAGACGTTAAAGAGCACCTTTTTTATGATGTTGTCCGGTATCAATTGGCCAAAAAAAGGAAAGGGAATGCGAGTACAAAAAATCGCGCTGAGGTGACAGGTAGTGGAATTAAACCATGGAGGCAAAAAGGGACGGGAAGGGCTCGTGCGGGAAGCAGGAAGTCTCCTTTATGGGTGGGAGGCGGAACGGTTTTTGGCCCCACGCCGAGGAGCTATGAACATAAACTGAATAAAAAAGTATTGAAGTCTGCTTTATGTTCAGCTATTTCAATGAGAAAACGAGATGGGAATTTATTAATTTTAGAGGAATTTAACCTTGAGGAGCCAAAAACACAAGTAATAAAAAAGATTTTTGACAAGTTGGAAATCACAGAAAAATGTTTATTAGTGGTTAACGACCAAGAGCATGCCGGTATTAAGTTGGCTGCCAGGAATTTGGCTAAGGTTAAAGTAATAGATAGTACCGGATTGAATGTATATGATATACTCCTGCATAATAAGTTGATATTTTTAATTTCAGCTGCTAAAAAAGTTGCGGAGAGATTGGATAGAGGTTGAATAGATGAAATCTGCATATGAGATTATTAAAAAGCCTATAGTGACCGAAAAATGCACTAAGCAGCAGGAAATGTACAATAAAGTTTCTTTTGAAGTGGATAAACATGCCAATAAAATTGAAATTAAACGGGCTATAGAAGATATTTTTAATGTTAAGGTAGATAAAGTATCCACTATGAATATTGAAGGTAAGAAAAAACGATTGGGAGTGCATCAGGGCAAAAGAGCAGATCGAAAGAAAGCAACCGTAACTTTGGTCAAGGGAGAATCGATAGATCTTTTTGGGGGAGTTTAAACCTCGAAAAGAAGAATACTGAAGCTAAAGGAATTGGATAACTAATTATGGGAATTAAGACGTATAAACCTGTTACTTCGAGTTTACGAACAAAAACCGGATCCACATTTGAAGAGATTACCAAAAATAAGCCGGAGAAAAGTTTATTAGCAAAATTCAGCAAAAGTGGAGGCCGGAACAACAACGGCCGGGTCACTACCCGACATCGAGGCGGTGGGCATAAAAAACGTTATAGACTTATTGACTTTAAGAGAGATAAATTTTCAATACCGGCGAAAGTGATCAGTATTGAATATGATCCTAATCGTAGTGCACGGATTGCTTTATTACATTATGTGGATGGCGAAAAAAGATATATTATTGCCCCAGGCAAATTAGAGATAGGGGCTCAAATAATGGCCGGTACTGAGGCGGAAATTCAAGTTGGAAATGCTTTGCCCTTACGAAATATTCCTTTAGGTACAACCATTCATAATATTGAATTAAAAAAAGGAAAAGGCGCTCAATTAATCCGAAGCGCAGGTGCGAGCGCACAGTTAGTAGCCAAAGAAGGTGGTTATGCTCATGTAAGATTAAGGTCCGGAGAGGTCAGGTTAATTAATTTGGGTTGTTTGGCCACCATTGGTCAGGTGGGAAACGCTGATCATGAAAATATATCTATAGGAAAAGCGGGAAGGACGGCTTGGATGGGCAGAAGAAGTAAAGTACGGGGAGTGGCCATGAATCCTGTTGATCATCCTATGGGAGGCGGTGAAGGCAAGTCTGCCGGGGGGCGGCATCCCTGTAGTCCATGGGGACAACCAAGCAAGGGATATAAAACGAGAAGAAATAAATCTACCTCAAAATATATTATTAAAAAAAGAAAATAGGGAGTCGATAAGTGCCACGGTCAATAAAAAAAGGTCCATATATAGATCAGAATATATCGAAAAAAATAGAAAAAATGAACGAAACAATGGATAAAAAGGTTATAAAAACATGGGCCAGAAATTCGACTATCTTCCCTGAAATGGTTGGGCATACTATAGTCGTTCATAATGGCAGGAAATTTATACCTGTTTATTTAACAGAAAATATGGTAGGCCATAAATTGGGAGAATTTGCTCCTACTCGTACATTTCGGGGGCATGGATCGAAGACTGAAAAATCAACCAGGATAAAATAGAATATGAAAGTGAAAGCTGTTGCTAAATATTTACCAACATCATCAAGAAAAGCAAAGTTAGTTATAGATCTAGTACGTGGGAAAGATTTAGAAGAAGCACTGAATATTTTGAAATTTACACCAAAGGCAGTCTCGGGTTTGGTACAGAAGGTTTTACGATCTGCTTTAGCTAATGCTAAGCAGAATGATGGAATCAAAGATGTTGATAAACTATATGTATCCGAGATTTATGCAAATCAAGGATCAACTCTTAAACGATTTCAACCCAGAGCCCGTGGAAGAGCTTTCCGGATCAGAAAGCGGACAGGTCATATTTCAGTCTGTCTTGAAGAAAGATTGAAGGAGGATTAAGTATTGGGACAGAAAGTAAATCCAATCGGATTTAGGCTAGTAATTACCAAGGATTGGGAATCAAAATGGTATTCTAAAAAAGATTACCGAAAGAGTTTACATGAAGACTTACACATTAGAGCATATGTAAAAGAAAAATTGAAGAATGCCGGAGTTTCGCGTACAGAAATTGAAAGAGTATCTGATAAGGTTAAAATTAATATTTATACAGCCAGACCTGGTATTATTATCGGTAAAAAAGGAACAGAGGTTGATAAATTAAAAACTGAAATACAAAAATTTACTGATAAACAGATATATATCAATATACATGAGATTCGAAAGGCAGAAATTGATGCCCAATTAATTGCCGAGAATGTAGCAATGCAATTGCAACGGAGAGTTGCTTTTAGAAGGGCAATGAAAAAAAGAGTAACCGCAGCCTTGCGCTTTGGGGCTGAAGGGATACGAATTTCTTGTGCAGGACGTTTGGGTGGTGCGGAAATGGCTCGAAGAGAATGGTACCGTGAGGGGAGAGTCCCTTTACATACCTTGCGTGCAAATATTCAATATGGATTTGCTGTGTCCAAAACAAGCTATGGTGTAATTGGAGTAAAGGTCTGGGTGTTCAAAGGCGAGGCTATAGGTAAAGAGGAGCCTTCTCAAGGAAAATTGAACACAGTTAGTTATAAAATTTAATATATACCCATTATACATTGAGAGTGGGAAATTTAAGATAATAACAGGTGTCATTCTGGAGTATATGAATTATGCTAATGCCTAAGAAAGTAAAATATCGAAAAGTTCATCGAGGACGAATGACCGGAAAGGCTTATCGGGGATCACGACTAACCTTTGGAGATTACGGTTTGAAGGCGTTAGAGCCTGGATGGATCACCAATCAGCAAATTGAAGCGGCTCGAATTGCCATAACCAGATATATTAAGCGTGGCGGTAAAATATGGATTAATATTTTTCCCAGTAAGCCTGTTAGTCAAAAACCCGCTGAAACAAGAATGGGGAAGGGGAAAGGTGGCCCCGAACATTGGGTAGCCGTAGTTAAACCCGGGAAAATTTTGTATGAGATGGAGGGGGTTACAAGAGAGCAAGCTCAAGAAGCCCTCAGGTTGGCTGCTCATAAATTACCAATTAAATCAAAATTTGTTGCCAGATAGATAGGTTTTATAAAACATGAAAACAAATGAACTTAGAGAATCCAGTAATGAGGAATTAGGTCAAAAAGAGGCTGATTTACGGGAAGAACTTTTTAAATTAAGATTTCAGCTCGCTTCAGGGCAGATTGAAAATACTATGAGAATCCGACATGTAAGAAAGGATATCGCTAGAGTATTAACGATTTATCAAGAAAGAGTAGCCCAAAAAGATAAAGAGCGAGAGCAATAGGAGTATTCATGACGGCAAGGGGGCTTAGAAAAAAAAGAATAGGTATTGTGGTTAGCGATAAAATGGATAAGACTGTGGTAGTGGAAGTTACCAGAACAATGATGGATCGCACATATAAAAAGGTTGTGCGAAGAAAGAAAAGATACAAAGCTCATGACGGAGAGAATCAATATAAGATAGGTGACAAGGTTACCATTATGGAAACCAGACCATTAAGTAAAGATAAACGGTGGCGGATAGTAAATTCAATGACTTAGTATTTTATAAGATTAGAGAATGATTAAGGGAAATTATTATGATTCAGACTCAAACAATGCTTGATGTAGCAGATAATACTGGTGCCAAGAAGGTTATGTGTATTAAGGTGCTGGGTGGATCTCGAAAAAGGTATGCTACTATTGGAGATATTATTGTTGTAACGGTTAAAGAATCTGTGCCCAATTCCGCAACGAAGAAAGGGACTGTCAATAGGGCTGTTATTGTGAGAACGGCCAAGGAAATTCGACGGCCGGATGGTTCTTATATTAAATTTGACAGAAATGCAGCAGTGTTAATTAACCCTCAAGGAGAACCTTTGGGCACCCGTATATTTGGGCCTGTAGCCCGAGAGCTGCGGGGGAAAAAATTCACTAAAATTATTTCTTTGGCTCCAGAGGTTATATAAGGAAAGCAGTAAGGATGAAATTAAAGGCGGATAAGGTAAAGAAACAGAATTTTAAAATAAGAAAAAATGATGTAGTTTATGTGATTGCTGGAAAGGAAAAGGGCAAAACCGGAAAAGTAATAAATGTAGTTCAGGGCAAAAACCGAGTTATCGTTGAAAAGTTACATGTAGTCAAGCGACATACCAAACCAACACAACAACAGCAACAAGGTGGTATTATAGAAAAAGAGGGGTCTGTTCACATTAGTAATGTGATGTTACAATGTGGCAAATGCAATAAACCTACACGGATAGGGTTTATTTATTTAGAAGATGGACAAAAAGCACGAATTTGTAAAAAATGTAAAGAAGTAATTTTATAATTAAGGGTAGAAGAAATAACCATGGCCGCATTAAAAGAAAAATATAAAAAGGAAATCATACCTGCCTTATGTCAGGAGCAGCAATATAAAAATATTATGCAGGCTCCACAGATTAGTAAGATAGTGGTTAATATGGGAGTGGGGGAAGCTCTTCAAAATGCTAAAGTTTTGGATTTTGCTTGCAAGGACATGGCTGCAATTACTGGACAAAAGCCAATAATCACCCATGCAAAAAAGTCAATTGCCGGTTTTAAATTGCGCAAAGGGAATGCCGTTGGTTGCCGGGTGACCCTGAGAGGTGAAAAGATGTACGAATTTTTAGACCGCTTAGTGGGTGCAGCTTTACCAAGAATCCGAGATTTTAGAGGCATGTCGGAAAAATCATTTGATGGAAGAGGAAATTATAACTTTGGTTTAACTGAACAGGTTATGTTCCCGGAAATTGATTATGATAAAATAGATAAAATTAGAGGAATGGATATCGCTATAATAACGACAGCTAAAACAGATGAGGAAGCGCGGTCGTTATTGGCTAAGTTTGGAATGCCTTTTAGTGGGAAAAGGGAATAGCACTAATAATTAACTACCGAAAAAGGATAGTGTTTTGGCAAAAAAGTCACTGATTATTAAATCAAAAAGAAAGCCAAAATATGCAGTCCAAAAATATAATCGATGTGGAGTGTGTGGTCGTCCACGTGCTTATATGAGAAAGTTTGGATTGTGTAGAATATGTTTTCGCCAATTAGCTTTACGTGGAGAAATTCCAGGTGTTATCAAGGCTAGTTGGTAATCTTGAAAGGATAGGAATTTATGGCAATAACTGATCCGATTGCTGATATGTTAACCAGAATCCGAAATGGTTGTATGGCAGGCTTTGAAGTTGTAGATATTCCATCTTCCAAAATGAAACAGGAGATTTCACGAATCTTAAAGGAAGAGGGATATATTAAAGAATCTAAGATTATTAATGATCAGGTACAAGGCACAATTCGGCTTTACCTGAAATATGACGATACCAATAGACCGGTTATAACCAATTTAAAAAGAATCAGTAAACCCGGCAGAAGGGTCTATGTAAAGAAAGATAGTATCCCGAGAGTTTTAGGTGGATTGGGAATAGCTATTTTATCTACCTCAAAGGGTATTATGACGGATAAAAATATTCGAAAAGCGCAATTAGGCGGTGAAGTTTTGTGTCACGTATGGTAAATGAGGATATAGGTCAATGTCAAGAGTAGGAAAATTACCCATAGTTATACCGAGTGGGGTTAAAGTACAGATAAACCAAGATGGGGCTGTATCAGTAAAGGGTCCGAAGGGTATGCTTGAATTAACCATTCATCCGATTGTTACAGCTGAGATGGAAGGTGACAATATTCTTGTAAAACCTAAGTCAGCCACCAAGGAAGCCAGATCTCTTCATGGGTTAACACGCACGCTGATTGCCAATATGGTTGAGGGTGTTACCAATGGTTATACAAAAAAGCTTGAAATTGTGGGTATCGGATATAGAGCAAATCTTGCAGCTAAGGTCCTCACTTTAAGTTTGGGATTTTCTCATCCGGTTTTATATCAAATTCCCGATGGGATTGAAATTTTGGTTGAAAAGCAAATAAGAATTGCTATTCAGGGAATAGATAAACAAAGAGTAGGACAGGTTGCTGCTGAAATACGAAGCTTAAAACCCCCGGAACCCTATAAAGGGAAGGGGATTCGCTATGAGGGTGAATTTGTTAAGCGGAAAGTTGGGAAAGCAGGAGCATAGATAGGAGTGGAGGTAAAGGATTCGTGAAGGAAAACGAAAAACATTTGGCGAGAAAGATGCGTCATGCAAGAGTGCGGAAAAAATTAAAAGGTAGTAATGAGCGTCCGCGTCTAGCTGTCTTTAAATCTTCCAAGCATATCTACGCCCAAGTAATTGATGATGAAAGCAGTAGAACATTAACTGCAGTTTCAACCTTATCCCCCCAATTTCGTGAAAAACAAAAAGGCGGTGGAAATATAGCCGCTGCCAAGATCATTGGTGAGTTGATCGCTCAGGACGCTGCGAGCAAAGGAATCAAGAGGGTTGTTTTTGATCGTGGAGGGTATTTATTTCATGGAAGAGTAAAAGCCTTGGCCGAAAGTGCCAGGGAAGGGGGATTAGAATTTTAGGGCAATGGAGGTAATCATTTGGCGCAAATAAAAACTGATGAACTTGAATTAGTTGATAAAGTTGTTCACATAAACCGGGTGGCCAAAGTTGTCAAAGGAGGCAGACGGTTTGGTTTTAGTACTTTAGTTGTTGTGGGAAACATGGAAGGTAGTGTTGGTGTTGGTATGGGAAAAGCCAACGAAGTGCCGGAGTCAATTCGAAAGGGCGTTGAAAGAGCGCGGAAAAACATGGTTAAAATAGCCATCAAAAAGGGAACCATTCCTTATGCAGTTATTGGCCATTATGGTGCGAGTAAAGTTATTTTAAAACCAGCGTCTCAAGGTACCGGTGTTATTGCAGGGGGTTCAGTAAGGGCGGTTATGGAAGCAGTTGGTATAAAGGATATTCTTACGAAGATAATAGGATCTACCAATCCGCACAATGTTACCAAAGCCACTATGGAAGGGTTAATGAGTCTTAAGAGTCGAGAGCAGATTATGAAATATAGAGGTTTACTGAAAGAAGAGACGGTGTAATTATGGCCAATCAGATTAAAATTACCTTAAAAAAAAGTGGGATAGGCAGATCGAAGAAACATAAGGCAGTATTGAAAGGGCTTGGGTTAACAAAACTCAATAAAACAGTCTATAGACCTGATCATCCTGCTACCATGGGAATGATAAAAAAGGTTGAATATTTAGTAGAGTTTCAGTTGGAAAAAGGGTGATGAGAATGTATTTGAGTCAGCTTAAACCTGGTGAAGGATCAAAGAAAAATCGAAAACGAGTGGGAAGAGGCCCTGGGTCAGGACATGGCAAGACTTCTTGCCGTGGTCATAAGGGGCAGAATTGTAGGTCCGGCGGAGGTGTGCGCAGAGGATTTGAAGGAGGCCAGATGCCTTTGCAAAGAAGGTTACCAAAACGGGGATTTTATAATCTCTTTAAAAAAGAATATGCAATAGTAAATATATCCGATTTAGAAAAATTTGAAGCAGGTTCACTTATCACTCCTGAAGAATTAGTTGAAAAAGGTATGGTAAAAAAAATCGCTAATGGAGTCAAAATTTTAGGAAATGGTGAATTACATAAAGCATTGACAGTAAAAGCACATAAATTTTCCGGGTCCGCAGCCGAAAGGATTCGTTCCGCTGGTGGAGAGGTAGAGGTAATTAAAATTTGATTGAGAGTTTTCAAAATATATTTAAAATACCTGAATTAAAGAAGAGGATTTTTTTTACCTTTGCATTGTTGGCGGTTTTTCGGGTCGGGGCTCATATTCCCACTCCTGGAATTAATGGGGCTGCATTAGGCGCTTTTTTTGCTCAGGCAAAAGGAACTCTCTTGGCTTTTTTTGATATGTTCTCAGGAGGCGCTCTTTCAAGGCTTACTGTTTTTGCTCTGGGGATTATGCCATATATTGATGCGGCCATTATTTTAGAATTATTGACAGTAGTAATACCACATTTAGAGCGTCTATCCAAAGAAGGGGAGGAAGGAAGAAAAAAGATCACTCAGTATACTCGATATGGGACAATACTCATTGCTGTCATTCAATCTTTAGGGATCAGTTTTGGGTTAGAGGCAATGAAGAGTCCGAGTGGGGCCGCTATTGTTCCCGTTGGTGGCTGGCCGTTTCGATTGATGACGGTAATCACACTTACAGCCGGGACCATCTTCCTGATGTGGCTGGGTGAGCAAATTACTGAAAGAGGGATAGGCAATGGCATATCATTACTGATTTGCGGAGGAATAATCGTACGGGGCCCGGCAGCGGTTATCAATACTATTCGGCTCATACGGACCGGTGAACTTTCCATAATGGTTATGGCCCTTCTTCTGGTATTTATGGCTGGTGTATGTGCTTTTATTGTTTTTATGGAAACAGCAGAAAGGAAGATTCCCGTTCAGTATGCTAAGAGAGTTGTCGGCAGAAGGATGTCCGGGGGGCAGAGTACGTATATCCCTCTTCGGGTAAATACAGCCGGGGTAATCCCCATTATTTTTGCGGCATCTATTATTATGTTTCCGGCCACTATAGCTCGTTTCATTGATCATCCTTTGATGGCTGTAGTTGCCACTGCACTCGGCCCCGGGGCTATTTTGAATACCATTTTTTATGTTGTATTGATTGTCTTTTTCTGTTATTTTTATACGGCAATTATATTTAATCCGGTAGATGTTGCCGATAATATGAAAAAATATGGCGGATTTATTCCAGGAATACGACCTGGAATAAATACAGCGGAGTTCATAGATAAAGTATTGAGTAGAATTACCTTTGTTGGCGCAATTTATCTATCACTTGTATCTATTTTGCCAACCTATTTAATCAAATTTTTTAACGTGCCCTTTTATTTTGGCGGTATTGCGTTGATTATTATCATAGAGGTTGTTTTAGACACAGTGCGGCAAATAGAATCACATTTGATTATGCGCAATTATGAAGGCTTTATTAAAAAATCTAGGATAAGCAAGCAACGAATAGGGTAGAGAAAGAGATGATTCTGATATTTTTAGGGGCTCCGGGGGTGGGAAAAGGAACACAGGCTAAATTAATTATGAAAAAATATCAGATACCCCAAATTTCTACCGGAGATATCTTACGGGATGCAGTGCGAAACAACACCCCTTTAGGACAAAAGGCTCAAGACTATATGAATAAGGGTTTACTGGTTCCTGATGAAGTTGTAATTGGTATCATTGAAGAGAGGTTCAAAGAATCTTCGTGTAAAAGTGGATTCATTCTTGACGGATTTCCCAGAACAATACCCCAGGCTGAAAGTTTAGATAAGGTTTTGGATAAATTAGATATCAGGCTTGATCAGGCCATAAATTTTGAGGTAGAAAAAGAGATTTTGATCAAAAGGTTATCTGGCAGAAGACTATGTAAAAATTGCGGGCAGATGTACAATATCTATTTCAATGCACCGTCTCGTGAGGGTATTTGTGATCAATGTGAAGGGGAATTATTTCAACGAAAAGATGATACTCTTGAAACTATACAAGAACGATTGCATGTTTACCAAGTTCAAACAGAGCCACTGATCGAATATTATCAAAGCAAGAAGAAGTTGGCTACCATAGCTGCAGACAAAGACCAGGATACGATATTCAATCAGCTTTGTAATTTATTAGGAAACTAATAAATGATTATTTTAAAATCAGCTGATGAAATTGAAAGAATGCGAATTGCAGGCCGAGTACTGGCGGAGGTTCTTAATAAATTAAAGGAAATTATTCAACCCGGCATTACAACCATGGAACTTGAGAAGGTAGCGGAAAGAGAGATTTTACGAAATGGTGGTGAACCTACATTTAAAGGCTATAAGCGTTTTGCTAATGATTTTCCATTTCCTAGTTGTATTTGCGTATCAATTAATGATGAAATTGTTCATGGCATGCCGTCAAAAAGAAAATTACAAAGCGGCGATATTGTAAGTATCGATGTAGGGATTAAGGTTGGGGGGTTTTGTTCTGATTCTGCGGTTACTGTGCCGGTAAATGGGATAGATAAAATATCGGCAAAACTTCTTAAGACGACAGAAGAAGCATTATATAAGGGAATCGGAAAGGCATGTAAAGGTAATCGACTTCAAGATATATCTTATAGTATACAGGAATTTGTCGGAAGAGAAGGGTTTTCAGTTGTAAGGGATTTTGTTGGGCATGGAATAGGTCGCTTGCCCCATGAAGATCCTCAGGTGCCTAATTTTGGCAAACCGGGCTGTGGAAGACGATTGGAAGAGGGGATGGTTATAGCTATTGAACCGATGGTTAATGTGGGAAGTTATAAAGTGGCTATATTAGAGAATAGCTGGACGGCAGTCACTGCGGATCATAATTTATCTGCCCATTTTGAACATACGGTAGCCATTACCAAGAAAGGGCCGGAGATTTTAAGTATACTCAATTAAGCCATAGACGAAGGCAGATGAGAATGTTTTTAAATTTGGAGAAAGAATAGTATGGGTAAGGAAGGGGCTATTGAAGTTGAGGGGATTGTAACTGAGCCTCTCCCAAATGCCATGTTTCGTGTAGAATTGGATAATGGGCATAAAATTTTGGCTCATATTTCCGGAAAAATGAGAAAAAATTTTATCAGGATATTGCGTGGGGACAAAGTTCTTGTGGAATTGTCTTCCTATGATTTAACCAAAGGAAGGATTATTTATCGCTTTAAATAAGGTGAGAGAAATTTTATGAAGGTAAGAAGTTCAGTAAAAAAAATGTGTAAAAAATGTAAAATAATTCGTCGGCGAGGTATTATACGAGTTATATGTGAAGATGCCAGACATAAACAGAGGCAGGGATGAAAAAACAAATTTATAAGGGAGGAAGGTCTTGGCACGTATTGCTGGTGTAGATTTACCAAAGAATAAAAGAGCCGAGATCGGTCTCACCTATATCTATGGGATTGGAAGATCACGGTCGCAATTTATTCTAAGCAGAGCGCAGGTTTCAAAGGATACCAAAATTGGTAACCTTACAGAAGATGAAATTAACCGGATAAGGGAGAATGTTGCCAATTTTAAGGTTGAAGGTGATCTCAGAAAAGATATTTCCATGAATATTAAGAGATTGATGGATATTGGCTCCTATCGTGGGTTGCGGCATCGACGTTCAATGCCTGTACGTGGGCAAAGAACGCATACTAATGCCAGAACGAGAAAAGGTCCGAAGAGAGCAACCGTGGGCACCAAAAGGAAATTAGTGAAAAAATAAGCTAAATTCGTAGTTAAGGAGGAATTATTATATGGCTCAGGCCAGAAAAAAAGGTCCTAAAAAAGAAAAAAAGAATATTCCCGTTGGCGTAGCCCATATACAGTCTACCTTTAACAATACGATTGTTACTATTACTACCGTAGATGGAGATGTATTAGCTTGGGCCAGTGCCGGCGGTTTAGGGTTTAAAGGTTCTCGAAAAAGTACGCCTTTTGCTGCCCAAATGGCGGCTGAAGCTTGTGCCAAAAAAGCAATGGAACAAGGTATGAGACAATTGGAGGTCAATGTGAAAGGTCCCGGCGCAGGGAGGGAGGCTGCAATAAGAGCGTTACAGGCCGTTGGTCTTGAAATTAGCTCAATTAAAGATGTTACTCCAATCCCTCATAATGGATGCAGGCCTCCTAAAAGGCGAAGAGTTTAGAAAGGAGTATATAGAAATTGGCAAGATATTTAGGAGCAGCTTGTAGATTGTGTCGTCGCGAGGGGATGAAATTATTTCTGAAAGGGGAGCGATGCTACACTGAAAAATGTGCCGTTGAAAGGAAAAATTATCCTCCTGGGCAGCATGGGCAGGGGCGGCAGAAAAATTCTAACTATGGCTTACAATTAAGAGAAAAACAGAAAGCTAAGAGAATATTTGGTGTTCTTGAGGGGCAATTCAGAAATTATTTTAAAAGAGCAGAGAGAAAATCTGGAATCACTGGAGAAAATTTGTTGTGCATGCTGGAAACTCGATTTGATAATATAGCTTATCATCTTGGTTTTGCTTCATCAAGAAAAGGTGCCAGACAATTAATTCGACATGGACATTTAAAAATTAACGGTCGAAAAGTTAACATTCCCACGTATCAATTAAAACAGGGAGATACTATTGAACTTCGGGAAAAAAGCAAGAAGATAGAATGGATTAAAGAAGCTATGGAATCGGCTGAGCACCGGGGGATACCTCAATGGTTGGAGATTGTGCCGGGAAAATTTACGGGAACTGTTAGAAATCTTCCAACGCGGGAAGATATTGCTTTACCGATACAAGAGCAATTAATCGTAGAATTATATTCAAAATAAAATCTACGGAGGGCAGATATTAATGCTGCAGTTTAAGGGTCTACAAAAACCAAGAAAAATAGAGTGTGATTTATCTACACTAACCAATACTTATGGAGAATTTGCTGCAGAACCCTTCGAGCGAGGATTTGGCGTTACTTTGGGGAATTCTTTGCGAAGGGTCCTTTTGTCTAGTATTAAGGGTGCGGCAGTAAGCTCCGTCAAAATTGAAGGGGCTTTGCATGAATTCAGTTCCCTGCCTGGTGTGATTGAGGATGGCACTGACATAATCCTTAATATTAAAGAATTGCGTATAAAAAGTTATGTTGACCGTCCGAAAATCATAACCATTGATAAAACAGGACCAGGAGAGGTAACCGCAGCAGATATTGACCATGATGATGATATTGAAATATTGAATCCGGATTTACATATAGCTGATTTGGATAAAGATGGTATCCTTAAGGTGGAAATGCAGGTAAGGCAAGGGATTGGATACGTTACAGCTGAAAAAAATAAAGATGAGAACCAAGAAGTGGGCGTTATATTCATTGACTCTATTTTTTCACCAGTAAGAAAAGTAAATTTTAATGTGGTTAATACTCGATTGGGAAAATTAACAGACTATGAAAAATTACTTTTGCAGATTTGGACGGATGGAAGTATTGCTCCCTTAGATGCTGTCGGTCAAGCAGCTAAGATTTTAAAAGATCATTGTAGTCTTTTTATTAACTTTGAAGAGGAATCAGCAGCAGCGATTGATCAAGGGGAAGAAGAGGAAGCTGAGGGAGATAAACCGAAATTTAATGAAAATTTATTAAAGAGCGTAGATGAGTTAGAACTTTCAGTGAGGGCATATAATTGTCTTAAGAACGCGGACATTAAAACCATTGGCGAGCTCGTGCAGCGCACCGAAGCGGAAATGTTAAAGACCAAGAATTTTGGCCGCAAATCCTTAAGCTCCATAAAAGCAATATTGGCTGAGATGGGATTGCAGTTAGGGATGAAGCTTGATGACTTCCCACCTTCAGGGGATAAAAAGGAAGAGAAATCTGAAGAAACGGTTGAAGTAAATTAAAATAATAATAGAATAGGATACAGGATTAGCGCATATGCGACATAGATTAGATAAAAGAAAATTGAATAGAGATTCCAGCGCCCGCAGAGCGATGCTCAGGAATCTTGTCACATCCTTATTTGATTATAATAAAATTGTAACTACAGACGCTCGTGCTAAGGAAACGCGGAGGGTAGCGGAAAAGATAATTACTACAGCTAGGTCTAATACACTCCATGCCAGGAGAATGGTTCTACGGTTCATTACCAAGAAGGATACAGTAAAAAAACTTTTTAAGGAAATTGCGCCAAATTATCTGGATAATGCCGGAGGATATATACGTTTGGTAAAGGTCGGGCCCAGAAAAGGAGACGCTGCTTTTATGGTTATGGTGGAATTGATAGGCATGAAACAGAAAGAGGAAAAGGGAGAAACTGACCAGAAAAGCGGAAGTAAAGACAGTAAAGACAGTAAAGAGACTAAAGACAGTAAAGAGAAAAAAGAAAGTAAAGAATAGCCGGCCTATTCATGATTTGCCTCAGGCACGTAAGCCATTCTTATTCCAGGCCTAATGGGCAAAGAAAGTTAGCCCTTAAGGAAATAAATCTAAGTATCCCCCCTGGCAGTTTTACTGCCATTATTGGCCCCAATAATTCCGGCAAGAGTACCTTAGCTAAGATTTTATCCGGTCTCATAACACCTTCCTCCGGCCAGTTTTTATTCGAGGAAGTTGAAATTTCCCAATGGAGCCCAAATTCTTTACGAAAGAGCATTGGCCTGATTTTTTCCAATCCCGAAGATCAGATAGTTTTTCCTACAGTAGAAGAAGATCTTGTTTTTGGTTTAGAAAATTTTTGCTTTGACTCAGGCGAGATTGAAAAAAGGGTATTGGATATTCTCGAATTTATCGGCATGAGGGAATACCGCCATTTTTCTATTCATCAATTATCTGGGGGACAGAAACAAAAACTAGCCATAGCCTCTATGCTTATCCTGGGATTGCGATATGTAATATTCGATGAGCCCATTTCTTTTTTGGATGACACATCAAGAGAAGAAATTTTAACCTTAATCCGGAAAATACATAAAAGGGGCGCCACGGTAATTTATATGGCTCAATTTTTTGAAGAAATAATCATGGCCGACACTATTTTTGCCTTAGTAAATGGGAAGATCCAGTGGCAAGGATCATTCACTGAATTATTACAAAAATCTGACCAAATGGCTAATTGGGGCATAGAAGTGCCCCCGGTTATTCAACTGGTTAATAGATTACAAAAATCAGGCCTTACCCTGCCTCATTCAATTCATACAGTTAAACAATTAGTGGATGCTTTAAGAAAAATAAAATATGAAAATTGAACTCTCTCAGTGTTGTTATCGATATCATCACTATATAACCGGGCATGAATACGCTGTTCGAGATATCAATTTAGTCATTCATTCTTCTCAAATAACTGGTTTTATCGGACCAAACGGGGCAGGCAAATCTACTTTGATTTATCTGCTGGCCGGATTGTTGAAGCCGCTCAAGGGGAAGGTTTTCGTTGATGGAATAGATTTGTATAAATCAAAAGCTGGCTTAGTGGATTTTCGAAAATCATTGGCTCTTGTTTCACAATTCCCAGAGGATCAATTTTTTACTGACTCTGTTTACCAGGAGATGTCCTTTGGTTTACAGAAACAGGGGTTGAGTGAGCAAATAATTCGAAAAAGAGTGATTGATTGTTTAAGAGAAGTGGATCTAGATGAGAAAAGTATATTAGGGAGGTCTCCCGATGAATTGGGAGGTGGGGATAGGAGGCTTGTCTGTATAGCCATGGCCTTGGTAAGGCAGCCCAAAATACTTATTCTCGATGAGCCGACTGTCGGCTTGGACACTGCATCAAGTAGTCGTGTATGGGACCTTTTACGCACATTATCTCAGATGTCGGATATTACTATTATTTTGGTTTCCCACGAATTGGATAAATTAGCCTCTTGGACTGATTATTTGTTTTTAATGCATGAGGGTCGGATCATGGTTGACGGTTCTCCTAAAGAGATTTTTTCACAACCACAGGTTTTATCAAAACTTGGTCTACGGGTGCCTCAGCTTATAGCCTTAGGTTATGAATTAAAAGAAGCTGGTCTGCAGTATGAAGATTGGCCCTTTTTTGAACTTGCAGCGGCCGAAGCTGCCATTAAAAAATGGCTAAATATAGCATAAGGGAAAAGGGAGTGAGGGAAAATGGAATTACTTGAAGGAATTTATAGCCGCCGGAGTGTGCGGCAGTATAAAAATCAACCGGTAGAAAGAGAGCAATTGCTTGAAATAATAAAAGCCGGGACCTTGGCCCCTTCAGGCCTTAATAATCAGCCCTGGCGATTTGTGATTATTCAAGATCAGGGCTTACGTAATCAATTGGCTGCACTGACAAAATTTGGCCGGATTATTGAGAGGGCGCCGGCTGCTATTGCCGTATTTTTAGATAAAAAGGCAGTGTACCATGATATTAAGGATTATCAAGCTATGGGGGCCTGTTTACAAAATATGCTGCTGGCCGCTTATGCTATGGGATTGGGCGCTGTTTGGCTCGGTGAAATCTTAAAAAATAGTGACCAAGTCAGGGCCTTATTAGAGTTGCCTGATGATCTGAAATTTATGGCTGTCATCGCCATAGGGCATCCGGCTTCTCATAATCAAACCTCCAACCGAAAAGAACTTCAGGAGGTTATATTGAAAGAATATTGACAAAAATTCGGCTAAGGCCCCCCTTATAATCAAGCCGGATTTTTTTTGAATCTTTTTTGATAAACGGACGTGTCGGCCTACCAATATCTCCTCATCACAAACGAGAAAGATGATTTATAGATAAAACCTGCCCTCGAATATCCCTAAAAATACTTATTCTATGCCCTTGATCCTCGATGATTGTTTATAAGATAAATAATAGGCTTATTGTTGAAGTGGCCGAATTTAGAGTAGTGTCACCCACCAGATGCTACTGGTAATAATATTTAAGCAAGTGAAATAGCTACTTTTTTCAGGAGTAGTATCATCATTGAACCTGAAAAAGTATTAAGATATTATTTGAGATAATTTTTATAATCATTATGGGATTAAAATTAGATAATAACTTTAATAACAGGCAGTTATTAACTGAATATAGTTATCGAAAGAGTTCATTGGCTTTCCAACTGTATGGTACTGCGGGTTTGATTGGACTTGACTACGACTGTGAAATAGGGGCCTCTATTTGTCTGAAATAAAAATTGCTCGTCAATTTTGTCCAAATTTTTATATTTTTAGGTCAAAAAAATATATATTTACAACGTATAGCAATCTGAGTACAATAATGTAAAGACAATGGATACTTCTATGCACGTGAATTATGATCGTTATCAAATAGTAAAACAATTGGGGAAGGGGACTAGGGGGTTTGTTTACCAAGCCCATGACCCGCACATTGATCGATTGGTTGCCTTAAAAGTTTTCCATTCAGACCTGGTCAATAATAAGGATTTTGTTAAAAGATTCCTCAAGGAAGGCAAAACGATCGGACGGTTTTCTCATCCCAATATTGCCAAAGTCTATGATATGGGACATGATAATGGAACAATCTATATCGCCATGGAATATTTGGAGGGAAAACCCTTACCTAAGATCACCGGGGAAAAAAGACTGGGCCTTGAAGAAATAACCGACCTGGGCGTTCATACAGCTTTGGCTCTTAATTATGCTCACCAAAAAGGAATTGTCCATGGGAACATTAAACCATGCAATATTTTTATCCAGCCAGACGGCAGAATCAAAATCAGTGATTTTGGTATTGCCCATAGTGAAAGTTTTTCCGCACCTCAAAAAACACAGGATGAAAAAAATCTGGTCAGCCTCGCTTATATGTCTTCCGAACAGGTTATAGGGCAATCGGTGGATGGGCGCACTGATCTTTATTCTCTCGGGGCTCTCCTCTATGAACTTTGCACGGGCCTAAGACCCTTTCAAGGCGAAAATTTGGTCGCTCTCTTCAGAGCGATTACTCAAGATATCCCTACTGAGCCCAAAATAGTGAACCCGGCCATTCCTCAAGCCTTATCACAGACTATTATGAGATGCTTAGATAAGCAGCCGGATAAACGCTTTCAAAGGGGCAGAGCCTTGGCCAAGGATTTAAAAGCCTGTCTTAAAAAAAGAAAATGGATCCTCTCCCGCTGGCAGTGGAAAGCCAATCATTGAAATCTTTCCGGTAATATATGATCTTGGATCGGCTCATTTACTTTATCTACCTTGAGCGGCCATATTTGAAATTTTTCCATGGTAAAAAATATAAGCACAAACCCTGCACTCAATGTACCGCAGGGTTTGTGCTTTAAGAACTTTTCATCAGCTTAGCATATCTCATCGAAGATGATACCCTTTACAAACTAAAAAAGGCAGCGCCATTTTCTGGCCCTGCCTTTGCTATCTTTTATATAAGTCCTGTTATAAGAGTGTTGTTTTTATTTCTTAAACTTTTTTCTGGTGAATCCGACGATCCCAATTAGGCCAAAACCTAAAAGAAATAATGTGCCCGGTTTAGGGATCGGGATACTGGGAGCATCAGCGTCATGTGAGAAAGGAGCAAATGTTCCCTTATTTTTTTTCCCTTTACAGGTCCTGTCAGATCCATGTGCAGCCAGAAAAAATCGGAGTAGCTGATTTCATAAAACTGAGGGTCTCCCTTTTTTGATTCACCTTGATTATCCAAAGAATAATCTTGGTCGTAATTGTAGACGTCTTCATTGGCATCGGCGATTTCAAGATCGGGTAATTCATATCCCCAGTAATATGCGTCATAAACACCATGGGGTTGGGTCACAGGAGCAGGTTTACCCCACTTGCTGGTCCAGAGGGAGTTGCGATATCAGCATTATAATTTTTGACCGTAATACTACCCAAGAAATTATTCTCAAAATCCAGTTTTTGGATTGCAATCCAGAGAGTCACAACCACAATTTGCGTATCAGTTTTTGGCTGCTTTGTTCCAGCCACCACAAGGTCAAAAGGGTTATCATAAGCAAAGCAACTTTTGGTGACGCTTACCCCGGCGATTTCCGTAACTCCTAGATATTCTGCCCACGGTATGTAAAGTTGAATGGCAGGAGTTGCGCCTGCATGACTTACCAAAATAAACATTAACGCCATGCTGACAACACAAAATATGATGCTGGTTTTGAATTGTTTTTTCATGATAGATGTCCCCCCTCCTTTTAATAAGTGTTCATTTAGAAAAATTGGATTTACTATTTCTCTGTTTTATTAAATTGTGTATGAAATCTTCGCAAAAAATATATCAATATATAAATGGGGGGCCATTGAGGGAGAGTAAATATGAGATAATTTCTTGATCGTATAAGGAATTTTTTTTTTACCATATTGAAAAATTTATATTTTTTTAAATATTGTCAGTCAAATATTATGCTCAATTTTGTATCCTTGCTCTACAGCAAAATTTACCATTATCTAAAATCAACCATTATTTATAATAATAAATCAATATGATACGCGAACTCGGCAAGATATTCAAATTTTTGACATTTACGTACCCTTTTATCCATCTGTCATTTACAAAGATAAAAAAAATTGTTATTTAGTTGCACAATACGTAACAATTTAAACTTATCATTTTTAGTTATCGCAGGGACAGGCTTTTAATAATGCGCAGGGCTTATAATGTTGAAAGTCATTTTTTTTTTCACATCTTGATTATTCTTCATTTTTCTGTTTATACTAAACAGAGAACTATATTTATACTTGCCCATCAGCCGTTTTGGTCAGTGGGCTCTGCATTAAGCAAAAATTCCAGCAGGAAATAAAATAATCATCAGTTCAGTGGAATGAAACCTGATAATACAGATCTTCCTCCAAGGTGATAATTTTTCAATTAAAATTCCGTCTGGTACAGTAAATAATATATAAGCACTACTACGCTACTAATAGCCATGACAATTTGAAGTAAATTTAAAAAATGAATAGTAAAAGCAAGATACTTTTTTTGATATTAATATTTTTGATTTCAGTAACCAGGCCTGCATTAGGACAAGGCCGGCAGGCAATGCCCTTTATGCAAGCAATGGCTGGCAATATCAACACCACTTCCAGCATAGGAACAACTGGTTCTTTAGACATTCCAGTGGCAGGAATACCCATATCGGCCTCAGTGCTTAATCCCATACAACTGCCAGCAATGCCGATATCGCCACTATTACCAACAGGCCCACTCGCCCAGCTATTTACTCCTATGATTAACCCATCTCCAGGAGGAAGCTCTATGTATGGAGTAGGGGTTTCCGGCCCATTACCAACCCCCATAATTGGTGCAGGAATACAAAACGAAATGCTTGCGCTGTCTCGCCCAAATATATTTTTAGAGACTATGACTGCTATGAATACATTTGCACCAATAGGAAGAAGTCCATTACCGCAGATAATTTCTAATTATAATGGGCCGGTTATATATAACAATTCACTGTATCCTATGACACAATCCCCTGTTAATCCTATGATGATGAATCCTATACTTCCTCCACCCTGGACCAATCCTGTGATGGCAAATCACTTAATGATAAACCCGGCTTTTAGTCCTTCGATGATGACAAATTCTATGATGCCTCCACCCTGGACCAATCCTGTGTTTAGTGGGCGGCCTATTATGGCAAATCCCATGATGATAAATCAAACATTTAGCGGGTCTATGATGACAAATCAGATGATAAAAAATTTTGTCCCTGGTAATTCCATGATGATAAATGCTCTGCAGCAAAGACCCATGATAAATAGCTATACTATGTATAACACCATGAATAATATGTATGGGTTTAACTCACTCGTTAATTCGAATAACTTCCCTCAAATAATGAATGGCCCATTACAAAATAATCCATTCTATAATCCATCCTACTACCAAATAAATCTCCCCCAAACAATAAACCAAACTATAAATAATAACATTTCCAGTCCATTTGATACGATTCCTGCAAATCTCTACCCTCAGGGCATGCTTATACTTTTGGAAAAATGTGTGGATATTGCGGATGAAATTATAATGAATAATAAAGGCAGGAGGGTGCGAATAGAACATTATACCATCCATGGGACCAAGGCGTTATTCAGCATTCCCGTGCCGGCTACTTTTCTCCCTTATGATCCATTGGGCAAGAGAAAACATTTCTATGATCCTAAAACAGGTAAGACGATTGCTGCCATAGGCTCAAGGGCAGGACTGACAGTGACAGGTTTTGCGCCTGATATTAAACTTGAGCCCTATCCGGTGCCAGACTATGCCTGGTGGTATGCCTGCTCGCCAACTGCAGCCGGGATGATGATGGGCCACTATGATCGGCATGGCTACCCGAATATGATAGGGGCCAATGTACCGGATGCTGAACTAACGAGTTTCAGCACTCCCTTTGTTCCGGGATTTCTGAGCTCTGATTATTATCTACTCGGCTTTTATATGAACAATTCAACAGCTTCAAATCCCCCCTTACCTACGTTGTTATGTAATCAGGCCATCACCAGTGCAGGACATATAACAGATTTTTGGTCCGCACCTCAAAGTTTGCTTGACCCCCTTCCCACTGGGGTTCCCCATGCCTTTGATTGCTTAGCAGATTTTATGGGCACGAATCAGCTCAATGTCGGCACTTATTATAATCCGGCCACAGGCACAACTGAAACAATCAGCAACCCGGATGGTCAAACAACCTTTTGGTGGTATGATGATGGTAATCCTTTGACCTCTGCTACAATAGCTGCAGACCCCCGCATAATTAACTCCTCCGGCATGTATGGGATGGTTGAATATGCTCGATTCAAGGGATATTCAGCCACAGCCTTCAGCCAGCGCCCGGACTTTTGGGTGGCAGCTAATGCGCCCA
Source organism: Pseudomonadota bacterium (assembly GCA_030625085.1). GTDB lineage: Bacteria > SZUA-182 > SZUA-182 > DTGQ01 > DTGQ01 > DAOURK01. The sequence continues at coordinate 2,158 of DAOURK010000064.1, read as the reverse complement.
CTTCAATTAATCCGGGGTTTAGCTTCTTAAATTATAAAAATGAAATTTCAGCAGGAAGACCAGTGCTTTTGCATGTGCAAAACGGCACCTATGATCATACTGTTTTAGCTTTTGGTTACTATGAAGACGTAACCACTACCCCACCTACCCGGGAAATGTTACTGCGTGATACATGGACGGCAACAACCACAGCCTTTCATTCAATGCCATGGGGCGGCACATATCCAAATTCAATTGACCCTTCTTATCCATTAGAGTGCTATCTCATAACCTGCTTCACCATTACCTCCGCCCCTGTCCCCTAAACCTACATTCCACATTCCAATGGTAGCTTCTCATGGAGCCGATGATTTTAACAGCGCCCACCTAAGGAATAGGACTGGCCATAAAACCTTCCGATCGGCTTATATTTGATCTGGAAATATATGGGTTTATTCTATGATGGTTATCTATGTTCATCATTCAGCCCCTCTATTCATCTTTGATTACAAAATTAGCTTTATTTTTTTACAATTATGTAATTCAGGGGAAAAATGTAAAATTTTTAATTTTTAATTTTTTCACGACTGTGTATCTATCTTAATTCCTGAAAAATTTAGTGAACTCGCATCCCAGTCGGCGCTGCACTTGCGCGGGATGCTCGGCACCGCAGTGGCGACTTTAAACCACCACCTTAGTAAAGGGATGCTGCGCCCCCCTTAAACCACCAGCATAAGATTCCCCCGCTAAAAGTTTGGGGCTTATAAATTAGTAAATATTGTTTCCCGAGATATTGGTTATATCCGAATTTGGAGTTGTCTGGTAATCTGCTTCCACATCATCGTCATCCAGGTCACCATAGGCATGTGCGGTGAACGTATCAGCGCCAATACTATCTACTGCATAGTCATAATATACTCTTCCTGATGGAGCAAATCCGATGGCCGAAAATGCAGTGCTGGCATTAAGCCAGGCATCTGATGATCCGGTAGCTGCGGCGCTGGGATAACGAGTGACAGCAAAATAGACATCATTTTCCGCTCTGTAGGTCTCCTCACAGGTCCGAATAGATCCAAGATTTGATTTGGCTTCTGCGGTTTTTGCTTTCATCCGAAAAGTCATAAAATTCGGTATGGCAATTGCCGACAGGATACCAATAATAGCTACAACAATCATGAGTTCTATCAGGGTAAAACCTTTTTGATTTTTGAGGTGCCTTAACATGGGGGTCCCTCCTTCTAAAAGGTTAAAAGTTAGACCGATTGGCCTCCTTAGTGAATATGAATACTCTCTCAGACAAGCAATGTTAATGCCAATTCTACACTTAGAATGAGCCTTATCAACGTTTATATTAAGTTGATAAGTAGCATATCAAACAAATTGACACTCATGGCTCTCCGAGCCACCACGAATTATGAAAATCTATTTATTTCATAGTGTTATATGCTTGTATTCGAAACAATGATAAGGAACTGTATTTGAGATTAGCTTTCAGAAATTTGTCTTTTAAAATATGGCCTTAGCTCAAAAGACGACATCATCAACATCAACTGGCAAAAGAAAAGTTGACAAATTATGTGATTAATCGTAAACTTTTTATTATACAATATGTCTACATTCATATAATTATTGAAGGAGGAGGAAAATGAAGTTTGTCTCTATCCGGGATTTACGTCTTAAGCCGGGTGAGGTGTGGAAACTGACGAAGGTTGAAAAAGATTTAGTAATTACTTCAAACGGTCGGCCAATCGCCATATTAACAGGAGTTAACGAGGAGACCTTTGAAGATGAATTAGATGTTATTCAAAGAGCCCGAGCGCTAAAGGCATTAGATAATCTCCACAAGGAATCAGTTATGAAAAGGACTCATCTTAGTAGCGACAAAGAAATCCAAGCGGAAATCGAAGCCATAAGAAAAGGGAAACAGCGGTGAAGATTGTTCTGGATACAAATGTCCTTGTCTCCGCATTTATCAAACCACAGAGTAATGCGGCAAAAATTTTGCGATTAGTCCTTCAGGGCGTCACGGCCGGTATGCACAACGTCATTCGGAGATTTTTTAAATCCTCTTAAGTGTTTCATTTTACAGTCTTAAAAAAAATTTATATTCCCTGTTGACATTTTCGATTATCTGTACTACCCTATAATAAAAGATCTTACCTTCAACCTTTTTACAGTA
>DAOURK010000125.1 GCA_030625085.1 Pseudomonadota bacterium | reverse complement strand
ATTTGCCGATTTTTGCCACTTTAGTCAATCCTTCTCCTCCGCTGCAGTCTCTGTTGACTCCGGCTTTAATGCTTGGACTAGGCACCCTTATACCATAAAATTGTTTACAATTTGAAATTGGAGACTTGATTGAGCAAATAGTTTAAACCACGCCAGGCAAAAAACTGGCTTGGCGTGGTGTTTATTATTATGTTGTTGATTTTAAATAATAGGTTTGAGGATAAAGAGTTTCCGTTGAGCATAAGCGTTTTATCCCCAGGCAGGGAAGATTAAAAAAATGATTATTTTTTAGCTTATGTAAGGAGGATTAATTATGAAAAAAAGAATCTTTAGGAAGAAGAAGTTACTCATGCTAAGTGCAATTGTGCTTCTATCATTGGTATTTATTGTTCCAAGGGCCAGCGCTCAAGTATCTTATTATAACCCATTTTATAACCCATTTCTCGGGTTTAGCTCATTCTTTTATTCCCCATTTTTGCCTTTTACTTCACCTTTATTTGCACCCGCAGCTTTTCGCTATGCTAATACGGCCGCAGTCCCTCTTATATTTCCCGCTCCTACTTTACCCGCCGTTCCGGCAGCTACTATTGGCGGAGTTGGACTCACTGCCTTAATTCCGACCGTTTTTGTTACTCTGCCGGTTCCACTGTCCCAATTGATTACTACACCATTATCACCGCTTATAACCTATACCCCTTTGAGTTTAATTGGCTTAACCTATGCGCCTGTTCCTACCACGGCTCCCCCTGCCCCGGCCCCAATTATTTTACCTACTATTCCCTAACCCGGACAAGCCGGAACCAAAAAGGTTTTGAAATTTTTTATCATAAAAATCACGAAATTTAGAACCAAGTGCCTAACAACGACAGCCCCGACTGTTACTGTTAGTCCGGCGACTACAACCGCTTTAATTTCGTTACTGAGTAGTTTACTTTTATAGTTAATGCCTCCTAACATAAGCGCTTTTAACGCTTACGTTAGGAGGCATGCTTTTATCCCGAAGTCTTAGTGCTATTGTGCGTAATGGCTGCGTTTTTTTTAAGAATTTCGAAAAACCTTATTATAAACTTAACCTCCAACCAGTTGGAAAATGTGGCGGATGATGAAGTTCAAGGATTAATCCCATGGTGGCGCCGGTCTTGGGCCGCAGCCCAAATCCCTAATATTTTCCTACTTATGGGTTGATAATTGCTTTTTGAACAATGTAATAGGATACATAAAATTTCGAGAAATACAAATTGTCATTTTTATAAATTCAATTTAGATGTTTATGAGGAAATTTTTTAAGAATTTTGCAATGTAGCTCTATTTGCCATCACTTTTAAGTGTGATCATCAAAAAATAAAGCAAAAATGAATATACGTCCCGTTTTATTGAGATTCGATAATCTCAAAAAGCTTAATTTATGGCAATAGAGGGCTCTTCATAGATAGGCCAGTCATCATAGAAAGGCTCATAGACAAGTTCGCCTGTTTTAGGCGGGGAGGGAGGAGATCGTGAAGGTTTTTGTTGCCGGATGTTAAGGTGTTTAAAAGGCTACAGATGCTCTATCGCAGGAACAAGTATCCATCCTTGGCCGTTACAAGTTGGACAAGTACCGCTTCCTTGACAATATTTACAGGGTTTTTGTTTTAAATCAATTAAATATTGCCCCTTACAATGCGGACACTTCCCCGTGTTGTTACATTTGTTACACTTAACAGCACCACCTTGGATTGGTTTTTTGTTTTCGGTAACCATACATTTTTTTCTTTGTAAAGCTCTTTTCTTCTTTATTTTTAATCCCTTATAATTTTTTTCTCGGTTATATTAACATAGTTATTAACCCCTGTCTCTATTTTTACTCCATTCTTCACAATCCAATTCTTCAAAATCGGCGATGGCCGGATTTTGGCTTATAGTATAAAGAACGGCTAGTGATGTTCCGGATTAAGAGGACAGTGTATCCACATCCCTTTACAGTGTCATAGCAGTCACAGATGAGCTTTTTCATCTTGCGGTTAAATTCATTGAGGCTTACACTGTAGAAGGAACCCTCTTCTTTAGGATATTTGCTGCGCTTTTGCCTCCAGTAAGGAGGATCAAGAAATATCAGGTCATAGCCCTGTGCCTCCTTGGGCAAACCGAAGGATATGTCGTGTTTGGTTATATCATCCCTGACCGGCTGAAAGTTGTAAATCAAACAACGCCTGTCCGGATGTCGGCAAAGATCCATGGTAGCGCCGCTTCCGTCAAAGGGGTCTACAATCAAGGCCTTGGGGACGGTAAAGTAGTGGAGGATGTTCAGGACAATCTGGCATGGTATCCGGCCGGGGAAAGGGAAGCCGAATGCATGCTCGCAATTTTAACTGTTGAGAATTTTATCAACCTCTGACTGATCCGCTTCCATTACATACTGAATCCCGCTAATGTCCGCTGCCTGACGTGTCAGGGCTGCTATATCATCTCGCGTTATATATTTGAGGGCAAATTTTCGGCTGCCGGCCATTAACTGGGACAAACCCTGAGCAAGACGCTCGTAGTAAGTGTAAAGACCCAGTGCACCGGTTGGCAGCTTTTCGAATTCCCTGTCTCCCACTTCCTTACGCAGCATACTTGAGGTCACGAATATTTCGTCTTTTGAACTGCCGAAACGCTCTATATACACCGGAATCTCGTGCTCATCAATTGCGCGTCCAATTGTTTTACCAACCATTGCAGCGGCTATTGGAGCACGGGCCATTCCTATCAACTTTACGAACGGAGAGCCGAGGGCAAATCCTTTGAAGATTTGATCTTCGAAGCCAAATCCGCCGGCAAAAGCCAGAGCAGGCACATGTTCACCCTTATCAGCAAGGTGTTTGGCGTATTTATATAAAAGCGAGTGTAATTCGACAGGAGGCACGCCCCACTCATTCATCATGCGCCAGGGACTCATGCCTGTGCCGCCTCCTGCGCCATCAACGGTCAGAAGGTCTATTTTATATCGGGAAGCAAATAAAACCGCTCTTGCCAGGTCTGCCGGACGATAAGCGCCCGTCTTCAGGAAAATATATTTTGCGCCTGCATTTCGCAACTCCTCTACCCGTTTGGCAAATGATTCCTCAGTCACCATACCTACGCGCGAATGCCGTTCAAACTCCTTGAAGGCGCCTTGCTCGAAAGTTTTAATCACATCCTGGTCAGTCGGATTCGGCAGCACCACATAGCCTCGCTCATAGAGCAGTTGCGCCTTTTTGATATCCCTGACTTTTACTTCGCCTCCAATGTTTTTTGCTCCCTGCCCCCACTTAAGTTCCACACATTCGACACCGAGTTTTTCTATGGCATATTCCTGCACGCCCAGCCGGGTATCCTCAACGTTTGCCTGCACAATGATAGCGCCGTAGCCGTCTCTCTGATGGTCTTTATAAAGCTTCACACGCCGTTTAAGGTCGACCGTGTCAATAACACAACCATTCTTGATAACAGCTTCGGGGTCCATGCCGACAACATTCTCGCCGATGGTCAGTCCGGTCCCCGCCAAAGCTGAGCCAATAGCCAAACCTTCCCAGTTATTCCCGACGATATTCGTAGAACCGATACCTGGGATACCCCACGGATAGCGGAACTTTATACCATTATCATGACCAAAACTAACTTCCAGCTTAACGGCAGGGAAGATGGCTTTGTCGCTGTCGGCCTCAATTCCATGAGCGCCGACAGCAGTTCCCATGATATTGAAGTGCGAATAATCTACGGGATAGCTTTTCTCAGCAGCGGTAGTTATTACTCCGAACGGCTGCGGATAAATGACCTCATGGCCGCGGTAGGCGCTCTTGCCTATCTCGCACATACCAATGCAGCCGTCCACACACGTAACACACATGCCTGAAACAGGCACAACCGAATCTTCAGTTCTGTTCTTCGTCAAGGTTGCAGCCGAAGCATTCACCTTTGAAAGCGTATGCGACATTTTATTTGGCTCCTTTTTTATTTTGACTTATTTTCTGTTAATCTTTTTTTATCTCACAAGCTACGCAGGGATCCATGAAGCACATCATATCCTCAAACTGTTCTTTCTCGATGCAGGGCGGGCTTAGATTCGCACAGGCCCCACAGATTGCTTTTTCCGGCTCATTGTATGTGCAGCGAAGCCGGCAGGCCGGACACACATACATACAGCCGCCGCACAGCCGGCAAACATCCGACTTAATATCAAATGGCGTGCCGATACTTCTGTTCTCACCGCGTCCTCTAAAACCGATAGCCTTAGCCATCATTTGTTCCTCGCACATACGCACACACAAACCACAAAGGATACAATCCTCGTGCTCCTGCCTGAAACGCTGCCGGTGAACACCGTATGCCGAAGCGAGGTCCTGGATTGTTTTGGACTGGGGGCAGGAAGCCAACAGCAGTTCCAGGATCATTTTACGTGCCTTAAGGACTCGCGCCGATGCAGTGCGTACCTTAAGCCCTTCCTCGGCCGGATATGTGCATGAGGAAACCAATTTTGCTTTTGGCCCCTCGCCAATCTCCACCACACAAAGCCGACAGGCGCCATAGGGAGAGAGCCCATCCATGTGGCACAGGGTCGGAATCGGAAATCCGAAATACTTAGCCGCCTCCAACAGAGAGCTGCCTTCCTCAACCGAAACATTCAAACCGTTTATACTAAGATTGACCATTATTATTCCTTCAAAAAGCTATACATCCACAGCTTCAAACTTACATACATTCCTGCAGGCGCCGCACTTAATGCATTTGCCCGTATCGATAAAATGCCGTTGTTTCTTTTCTCCTGAAATCGCCCCCTCCGGACAGGCTTTAACACATGCCCGGCATCCTACACAGTTTTCATTAATCGAATAACTAATGAGTTCCTTACATACTCCGGCCGGACAACGCTTCTTTTCGATATGTTCAATGTATTCATCCTTAAAATATCGCAGCGTAGAAAGAACAGGATTCGACGCAGTCTGCCCCAGACCACACATAGTAGTATCTTTTACAACATGGGCCAATTCATCAAGAAGCCGTAAATGTGCGGATGTTCCCTTACCCTTTGAAATATCATCGAGTATTTCATACATCCTCTGCGTGCCTTTACGGCAGGTATAGCATTTACCACAGGACTCGTCCTTGAGGAAATTCATAAAATATTTGGCGACATCCACCATACAGGTATTCTTGTCCATTACAATCATGCCGCCGGACCCCATAATTGACCCCACTTCTGTCAAACTGTCGTAGTCAATAGAAATATCGAACTTATTTGCAGGAATACAACCACCGGAAGGCCCGCCAGTCTGGACCGCTTTTATCTCAGACTTTCCGGCAGGACCGCCTCCGATTTTATAGACTATTTCCTTGATGGTCATACCCATCGGTATTTCGACAAGGCCGGTATTTTTGATCTTGCCGACCAGGCTGAATATCTTTGTGCCGTGATTGTTCTTTGTCCCGATCTTAGCAAAGGCTTCAGCGCCGCCTTCGATGATAACCGGAATATTGGCCCAGGTTTCGACATTGTTAATAGCTGTGGGTTTGCCGTATATGCCTTTCTGTATGGGAAACGGCGGCCGTTGGCGAGGTTCTCCCATCTTGCCCTCAATCGAACGAATCAATGCTGTTTCTTCACCACACACGAAGGCCCCTGCGCCTTTGACAAGGCTGATATCGAAGCTGAAACCAGTCCCAAGAATATCCTCGCCTAAGAACCCGATTTCTCGCGCCTGCCGGAGAGCAATATTGAAGTGTTTTATGGCCAGTGGATATTCATTGCGAACATAAAGGATACCTTCTGTGACCCCTGTGCCATAAGCGCCGATAATCATTCCTTCAATAATACTGTGCGGATTGCCCTCAAGCACACTGCGGTCCATATACGCGCCGGGATCGCCTTCATCGGCATTGCACACAAGAAATTTACCATGGCCATTTGGCTGCTCAGCCAGCATTTTCCACTTCAAGCCCGTCAAAAAACCGGCGCCACCCCGACCACGCAAACCGGAAGCTTTGACCTCACTTATCACCCATTTCGGGTCGCCATTTTCAAATACCTTGACCATTGCAGAATAACCGCCGATACTAATGTAACTTTCGATGCTGACCGGGTCGATCCTCTCGTTACGTGAAAGAATGGTTCGAACCTGTTTATTGAAAAACGGCAAATCATCTTGCTTTTGCATTATCCGGCCGCTCTCTGAATCCTTCAGAAGCAAGTCTTCAAGCACATCGCCACGAACTACGGCTTCAATGATATTTGGTATTTCAGCAGGATCTACCTTCGGATAAAAGGTTTGTTCAGGCTCAATAAGTATATACGGCTCCATCTCACAAAATCCGTGGCATCCGGTAACACGCAGGCCGATTTTTTCTGTCAGGCCCTTATCGGCAAGCTCCTGCTCGATTACGCGAATAAGTTCATTGGCGCCGCTCGCTCGTCCACACGTGCCCGCTGGGACAACAATAGTGGGGACCACTGAATCACCTTGACTGAGGCAGTTTCTCCGGAATGTCCTGAATTGTTCGATAAAATTTAGTTTTTCCATAAATGCACTTGTTCCTTGATTTATCAGCCGGAGACCGCTGCCTTAGCTTCTTCATTCTGCAGTAGTCCGGCCGGAACTTTCTTTAAATCCGGAACTTTCTCTAATATAGATTTGACCTTTGTTATATCAACCTTTGAAAAATAATGCCCATCCACAGTAACGATAGGCCCAATTGCACAGGCCCCCAGGCAATTGACCGTCTCCAATGTAAATTCACCGTCTGACGTGGTTTGGCCGACCTTGATTCCGAGTTGCCGTTCAAACTCTTCAACTATCGTTGCCGCTCCACGCACATGGCAAGCTGTGCCCAGGCATATACACACTCGATGTTTTCCTTGAGGTTCCAACCTGAATGAGTGGTAAAATGTGGCCACACCATATAAATCTACCAGAGAGCAGCCCGTTTCATCTGCCGCCATTCTGAGCGCTTGTTCCGGAAGATAACCATATTCAGTCTGAATATCTCCCAGAATGGCCATAAGTCCACCCAATTTGCCGTTATGGGTTTCTATAATTCCCAGGATATCTTTTGAATTGACACTTTCTTGTAAACAGTCCTTCTCTTCGCTTGACAGCGCCTCAGTGTCTCGTATCATTTTACCGGTACTCCTCGCAACGCCAGACCCCGCCCTCGGGCTTTGGAAAAACGCAGATTCTGCGATTATCGCAATTGCTGCAGAGCCCAACGAATTTACCCGAATCCTCGTCCTCACAATCAACCGGGGCGGTTGCCGGTGATTTCTTTTCTCCGGTAGTCTTTGCCAAAGGGCGTGCATCAGCTTCGAACTCCTCACAGTTCAATACAGATCTTTGAGTGTCTCTTGGGAAAGTACAACCCAAAGCATTCTTGCATGTAAAGCATAGACCACGACATTTGATATTATCCGACATAATTCATTCCTTACTTTGTGCCCGAACGAAAACCAACCAAAATGGTCATTTCGAGCACCTTTACTACGTTCAGTATAAGCTCCGCGAAAAATCTTATGCTATTGAAAATAAAAAAAAGAGGGATTTTTATTCAGACGCTGCTTTGTTTTTAATTATCTAAAGCTTCGCAATAAACATGCCAATTCTTGAGCGATGGCAATATACCCACGGCAACAGCATTGTTTGGCAGCCGGCACACCCGGAGAATCAAACATCACCCTCCCCTAACCCCTCCCCTCAAGGGAGGGGTACTGAATGGGCACCTTAACCCTTCTATTAAGGGGGGGACTGAATGGTCACCTTGTCTGGAAGGTAAGATATTTGGTGGGGAAATTTGAACCGGCGGGGCGAATTTACCCGGCATCAAAAATTCAGGATGATGGATGTTCTATTTTCTTAAGCTTTTCACGCAGGGTCTTACGGTCGATACCGAGAATCTCCGCAGCCCGGGTTTTGTTGCCTTTGACCTCAGCCAGAACATTGCCGATATATTCAGCCTCTACTTCAGCAAGAGTCCGGTTGAAGCTTGCCTTTCGAAGGGCGGAAAAACGCATAAGAGAAGGCAAATCAGGGACATCTATAAGGTCGCCGTCAGTCATCACCACAAGACGCTGAATTACATTCTCCAGTTCTCTTACATTTCCCGGCCAATTATAGCTGCGAAGACTTTGCAGGGCCTTATCGCAAAAACGAAGCGGCGGCCTGCCCAATTCGGCGGCAAACCCGGTTGCAAAATGATGTGCCAATAATATGATATCACCGGCTCTTTCTCTCAAGGGCGGGATAGCTATCACAATTACATTGAGGCGGTAAAACAGGTCCTCTCGAAAAAGTCCCTTTTTCACTAAATCGTGCAAATCTTTGTTTGTTGCAGCCAGAATCCTTACATCCACTTTTCGCCATCGGTCGGACCCGACCATACAAATTTGTTTATCCTGAAGGGCGCGAAGAAGTTTGACCTGCATGGACAGACTCATTTCACTGATTTCATCGAGAAAAATCGTACCGCCGTCGGCAGTATGAAAAAAACCTGCCCGAGCCTCGGTTGCCCCGGTAAACGCTCCCTTGACGTGTCCGAACAGCTCGCTTTCAAGAAGGCCTTCAGGAATACCCCCACAATTGACCGGCACAAACGGCGAAGAGGACCGTTTGCTGCCATAGTGAATGGCCCTTGCAGCGAGTTCCTTACCTGTGCCGCTTTCCCCTGTAATGAGCACAGTGGCCAAAGTGGACGAAGCCTTGCCTATAGCGATAGAAACCTTGCGCATTGCTTCCGAGGTTCCGATAAGGCCTTTATGCACAGGGGCAACCTGGGTCGGTGCGGTATTTCCGGATTTGCGAAGTCTTGCCCTGTCCAGTACACGATGAACAGCAGATAAAAGTTCAGTTTTGGTAAAGGGTTTGGGCAAAAACTCTTCAGCGCCGGTCTTGACCGCATCGACCGCTCCTTCAATTGAAGGATAGCCGGTAATCATCACTACGTCAATGTTCTTAAAATTTTCCCTGATATGCCGCACCAGGCCGAGTCCGCTAACCTTCGGCATCTTAAAATCAGTGATAACCAGGTCCGGTTGCGTAGCCCCAAGAATTTCAATTGCTTCAGCCACGCCCGGCGCAGTGAAGACCTGATATCCTTCTGCTGCCAGACTTCGCTGGAGTACTTCCAGTGTAGCCGGCGAATCATCCACAACAAGAATACGCTCTTTTGCGGGCAAAAGCGACATGTTAGCTGCTTTCCTCCATATTTTGCGGCTTCTCTATAGGTAGCCAAATTTCAAAACGTGTGCCGCAGCCAAGCTTACACTCAACATTAATCGAACCGCTGTGTGCCGTTACGATCCCATATACCACAGGCAGACCCAAACCCGTGCCCTGGCCGATGTCTTTTGTTGTAAAGAATGGAATAAATATTTGCTCAAGGACCTCATCGGTCATACCAATACCCGTATCTTCCACAATCAGACATACCTGCCGGTCAGAAAATTGCGTCCGGACAGTGATCTTGCCTCGCCTCTCTATTGCCTGCAAGGCATTGACAACCAAATTTACCAAAAGCTGGTTCAATTGCGCCGGATCAGCCGTGATTTCCGGCAGGTCCGGCGAAAGCAAGCGAACAAGTTCTATATCTTCCTTGACACACCTAGCTTCAAAAAAATAAAGTCCATCTTCCACCACCTGATTGAGGTTAACCTGTGTCTTTTCGGGTGGCGCTTGTCGGGCAAAAACCAGAAGCTTCCGGATAATCCCCCGCGCGTGCAAAGAAGCTGCTTCGATTTTTCCAAGGTCCTGCTCGGCTGATGCCGGGACCCCCAGGCACTTCTTTGCCAACTGCGCAAATCCCAGAATATTTCCCAGCGGTTCATTTAGCTCATGAGCCACCCCTGCGGCAAGCATCCCAATTGTCGCCAGCCGGTCAGCATGCAGAAGCTGATTATGTAGCTTCAGTTTGTCTTCCTCTGCCTGTCTTCGTTCGATAACTAAGGCTACCTGGCTGGCTACAGCGTCAATTAGATGGCGCTCTTCCTTGAGAAACGGGCCCTCATCAAGATCGGGTTTTTTCTCTATATAAACCAGCTCAACAACACCTCTCAGCGCGCCCCCCACAATAATCTCAGCCGTCTGCTTCCAGCGGCGCTCACTGAAGCCTTGTGTCGTATAGGAAATTCCATCCAAAATTATTCTCGCGAAAGTGGCCTCGGGGTACTGCCATGCCGGAGGAAGAAGTTCAACAATGCCTTGGATAATTTCTTCCAGCGATATACCCGGCTGTCCGGCTATCTGAGCAATCCCGTAAAGACACGTTAGCTCCTTGACTCGCTCAGTCAAGGCAGCTTTTGCGGAGTATGATAACTGGTCGTCTATCATCAGCATTCTCAAAACTCAAGCAGAACCTTAAAGCAGGGATTCTTTCTTGATGTTCCTTATCAGCCATCATACTTGTGCTTGTGAAGATCAGGCTGATAACCATTTGTTTTTTAAAGAATGTAATAGGATACAACAAAATTTATAAAAACACTAGTTATTTTTCATCTATTAAAGAACTGATTTACTTTTTTATGGAGGGATTGTTAAAAATTTTGTAAAGAATATACACATGCCTTCAATTTTGAAAGTGATTTAAACAAAAAATGGATACACCAATTTTACCCTCCGCTCTGAGCTTGATTCGGATTATATTGAGGAGTTAAAGAATAAAGACTAGTGAATATATCATCTCTTTTCCTGGATCTAAATCTTTAAAGCGAACTTTAGAATTCATAGTAATTACATTTTTGGACTCTCCTGACAGCCACTGGTAAATTCAAGCAATTACTATCAACTTTACTATCAACTCACCTATTGAAGCGTAAAGTTTAAATTTATATTTACCGAATAATAAGTAAAGGGAAGGATTTTGAGATGAAGAAAAAAAATTTTCAGATAAAAAAGATATTTGCCTGCTGCTTGGTGATTTGTATAGTCCTTATCTTAAGCATTCAATTTTATCGAGCAAAAGCATATGGAGAAAACTTAAGAGGTATTATCAGCATTTCAGGGGCCTGGGCTTTATATCCGATAGTGGTTAAATGGGCTGAGGAGTTTCATAAGATTCATCCAAAAATGAAGATAGCCATTTCTGCCGGCGGAACCGGCAATGGTATGGCTGATGCTCTGGCTGGTTTAGTCGACATTGGTATGGTTTCCCGAAATATTTATCCGGCTGAGATTGAAAAGGGAGTCTGGTGGATTTCGGTGGTCAAGGAGGCTGTCGTACCTACAGTCAATGAAAAAAACCCTTTTTTAGAAAACTTACTGGCTAACGGGATAAAAAAGGAAAAATTCATTGGCCTCTGGATCACAGTAGAGATTAATAATTGGGACAAACTCATAGCTGATAATTCAATTATCAGGTTTTTTGGTGCCAGACAAGAATGTGCTATACATGTTTACACCCGATCTGATGTCTGCGGCACAGCCCAAACCTGGGCGCAGTATTTGGGCAAGGATCAGGAAGATCTTTTTGGCATCAGAGTCTATGGTGAGCCGGGGATGACTGAAGCAATTCGAAATGATCCCTTGGCTATCGGCTACAATAATGTTAATTATGTTTATCACGCTGAGACCAAAAAACAGGTAAAGGGATTGCGGGTTGTCCCTATCGATCTTAACAGCAACGGCCGGATAGACTGGGATGAAAATTTTTACCATAACTGGGATGAAATGGTAAAAGGAATAGCTAAAGGAAAATATAATTCTATTCCTGCCAGAGATTTATATTTTGTTTCTCAAGGCAAACCCAAGAGCAAGGCGGTGATAACTTTTATTACTTGGGTTTTAACTGAAGGGCAAAGATATGTCTCCGAGGCGGGTTATATTAAATTACCTAAAGAAAAGCTTCGAAAAGAATTAAAAAAAGTCGAAGGAGGGGATAAAAAAACAATATTTTTTCACTAAAAACGTAACCGTTTATAGCCAATTTGTAGGTAAAATAATAAGCCCTCACCTTACTTTAAATTTTTTTGTAACCGTTCACAATATTTTAAATCGCAAGTCATTGCGAGCGTGGCGAAGCAAGCTGTTTTTGAGATTGCCACGTCGCCTTCGGCTCCTCGCAATGACAAGAAGAAATGCGGTGCACTGTTACGCAAAGGCCAACCCTGGATCAGACAATATATAAATATAGCCAAAAATTTAAATACTACACTTACGTAATAAATTTAGTGTTGTCACACCCTTCGTATTTTACCGGCACAACGGGGATATTATCCTGATTTGAAAACTCAGTTTCTTTTTCGGCTACCTCACACACCGGCGGAATGTACAAATTATCACATAGGGCGAGGTAATCAGCCATCCTTAGTGATGTTTCTTTGACTTATCAAATAACTTATAAAGAGTAAGAATACAAAGGTCGCTGTAACCCCCAAGACCCCTGCAAAGATATGGGATGCACCATGAGATTTTATTTTGGGAAAATGATAATCCGGAATTGGAGCCTGATAAGGGATAATAATCTTTTTAAGATTATGCTGAGGCCGATTAAGAAATAATTTCTTATTTTCAGCAGTAGACTGAGAAGCAAAGGGGAATATAAAAATACTTATTACTATGGCCAAACATAAAAGTGTATAGGATATTCTTCTGACGGATTTCACTGAAATTTTACTAGACTGTATTTTTTCTGAGATTATCATATTAATTAAAACGAGGAGAAGAAGTGTTAATAATCCTTCTATTATTCCATAATAAGCATGAGAGCCTATTATAGGACAAGTGATGGAAAATTTTTCGATACCGCTTAAGGATAACATCATGCAAATCGTTAAGCCGTTAACTAAACTGGTAAACCAAACAGAAAGAAAAGCGCTGATGTAATTCCCGTATGGTTCAGTTACCAGATTTTTTAATAAAGAATAGATATAATAACCTCCTAAGATACTGATACAATAAATGGGTAACAAGTTTGAGCCTATGGCTATAATACCTCCTGCCTGGAAGAGAAAAGCCTGGATAAAAAAGATAACCGTTATAGCTATTATAGCCAGGAAAGGGCCCAAAAGAATAGATGCCAAAATCCCACCCACAAAATGAAAAGAACATCCACAGGTGCATGTGCCGCAGCATCCACACCTTACTACAAGGCTTGCAATTTGAATGGCAAAACAAAAGGCCCCAACAGCGCTTGTCAATAAGATTTCTTTAGCACTGATTTTATTCCGGATTTTTTTCAGACTATAGGTCAACACTCCAATAGTCGCCAAATTCATGATGAGGCAAAGGCTGTTGGTGTAAAATCCGTCAGGTGCGCGCAATGTATGACTCCCTCTGTTATTTTTGGTTGAAATACGCTGGGGATTATTAGAGAAAAGAAATGCCCTTTTTGATAAAGAATACCATGAAATTTAAAAAAGGGAAGGGAAGAGAATATGATAGATATCTATTTTGTTGATAATCTTAAGATTTACTGACGTCCTTAGTAGAAATACCATGACAAAACCTTTTCTAAGGGTGGGGCGCCAATTAAAAAAATTACTTCTATCCCGGGATTGATAGAAGATACTGTAAATTTTTCTTTAAAAGGTTCCAGGGTAAGATGTGAATTTTTTATGGATAATAGTCTTTGGCCGGTCGAAATTGACGATGCTCAGATAAGTCAAGTTATCAATAATCTGATTATCAATGCCAATCAGGCCATGCCTAATGGTGGAATTATTAAGGTATGCGTTAAAAATGCAACTGTTTGCGCGAATGATAATTTACCACTGCAAGAAGGTAAATATATAGCGCTGTCTGTAAAAGACCAGGGCATTGGTATCTCCCCAAAAGATCTTCATAAAATCTTTGATCCTTATTTCACTACTAAAGAAGACGGCAGTGGTATAGGGCTTGCGGTTAGTTATTCAATTGTTAAAAAGCATGAAGGATATATGAGGGCGGAATCTGAGGTAGGTGTTGGAACCACCTTTGATATTTATCTTCCTGCCTTAGAGATAGAGAGAGAAATCTTTACAGTGAAGGATATTGAAGAAGAAAGAATATACTTTGGTAAAGGAAGAATTTTGTTAATGGATGATCAGCAAAGCGTCAGAGAAATGGTAGGCGAGATATTGAGAGATATCGGCTACGAGGTGGAATTTGCTAAAGAAGGTAATGAGGCTCTTGAATTATATAGAAGAGCAGTAGAGTCAGGCCAAATTTTTGACGCTGTTATTGTGGATTTAACCATACCTGATGGTATGGGTGGTGATGAAGTTATTAGGAAGCTGCACGAAAAAAATTCCGAGGCAAGGGTTATTGTGACATCCGGTTATTCCAATGATCCCATAATGTCCGAATATAGAAAATACGGCTTCAGTGGGGTAGTTGCTAAACCTTATGGGATAGTAGAATTAAGTAAGGTATTGTATAAGGTAATAAATGGAATTGAAGAGGCTATAGTTTGAAAGCCTGATCAGCAGGGAATCAAATAGCAATATTTGTCAAGAATAAAGATTTGATTATTAATGTCCCCTAATTATTAATGTTATACCATGCCCCATACCATCGCTTAGGGTGCTCTTCCACTCTCCCTCTTTTGTAGGAAAAAGGTTCTGTTGAAAATATTTACCTGAGTCCATTTAAAATAATTCTATAATCCGGCTTTTATTTTTATTTACTTAAATTTAGATAAAAATTTTAGAGTAAATAAAAAGGGTGAGCCTATATCTCTAATAATTACCGGAATTATTTTTGAAATCCGTGTTAATTGTAAAA
>DAOURK010000134.1 GCA_030625085.1 Pseudomonadota bacterium | reverse complement strand
ACACAAGAGCCTGATTGAAATTATATCTTATGTTGGATAAAGAATGCGATGTGATTCTATAGGGTGGGTTTGTTTATTTTCGCTAAAGGTGGGTTATCTCCAAATCAACAAGGGGGGTTACGTCCCAGTCGGCCGTGACGTCCCGGGCAGGGTATTGTTTTGGTAACTTCAGAATAATTATGGGAGCACCGAGATGCGTTGAAAAACATAGTATTAACTTGCTGAGTCTCAAAAAAGATTTATTAGGTAAATCTCTTACTGGAAGGCAGCCAAATCCATTGCACTTTCCCCTGAGGCAAGATAATGGAAATTGGCCGATTTTACCAGAATCAGATGCCTGGATTATGGGCATGAGTTCCTTTTAGCCTTCTCCTGCAAAGGAAGATGTAGGGCCCTAATCAGGAAATGAAGGCCGAATTAATAAGGTGCATTTTTATTTTTAAGTTTATCGGCTATATCTGCTAATCCCAAACTTTTTAATGTTTCAGTTAAGGGATGTCCTGTTTTCGGGTCCCATCCCTCAAAAAGGTAATAAGCAGTTTTCCATTGTTCGAATTTATCCCTGTCAATACATCTACCGGTCAGATTAATATACTTCCATTGTCCATCTTTTTTATAAATTCCTGGCATAAGATAAAAGGGGAAAATTTGTCCGCCATATGGTTTGGTATAGATATATTCGGCAAATTGTAACATGTCTCGGTGTCTTCCTTGAAGGGCCCAGATACAATTATCAAGGTTCCATATTTTTCTTCCAAGCTCCATACTCTCTTCAAAGCTTAAATCTATTCCGGTAACCGCTTTGAGAAATTCAGGTTCAGCCTCCGGGGTAGAACCTCTTTTGTCCGGCCTGTTGAGATTGATCATATCCGGCCAGGCCCAGTCACAAAAAAGTGCCGACTGTTTCCAGAATCGCGTATATCGCCTGTGCCAGGCAACAAGCTTTACCATATGCTCTGAATACATATTTTCAGTGCTGTAATCAAGCATTTGCTTGTCACCTGCAAAAGGGATCATTTTTTCGCTAAAAATAGTAACCGCTTCTTCAGCTTTTGCTAGACGTTTACGAAATTCTAATAAATAAAGAATAGTAGCATCCCAATAGAGCCCATTAAAATCATGTTCATTAATATCTCTGTCGCCGAGAATAGTACCATATCCCCATTCGAGTTCAGCCCTTGGATCATAACCGTGTCCAGGCAGCCCATGATAAGGGTAGAGAAGCAATTCTTCTTTGAGGTCTTCTTCCAAACGGCCCCACATCTTGGCCGCTCTATAGAGCCCCTCCCCTACGGCATAACCGAAATCAGTTTCTCTGTTGGCCATCTGGGTAAGATACTGTTCTATGAATTCATAAGTATTGTAATTATCAAAATTAAGATCACATTCAATGTCTCTTCCTTTTCCCAGGACACCCATTTCGTAAAGATCTTTAAGATAATCGAGATGCAATATTTCATAAGCATTTATTGCGTATTTATTTAATAAATCAGTAATACCAAATTTTTTTTTGCCTTGAGCACTTGCGCCTATTATAGCTTCAACACATTGTCCTTCATTGGCCAATCCGCTCTCAAACCTTCTGCGACATCCTGATTGACAGCCTGTGCAAGCCTGTGGTCTCTGGCCCCCTTTTTGTTTTTGGCGAGGGTCAGCCAAATGGCCCGGGGGGCTGGAAAAATAGGTGGCCACGGAAGGTTCTTTGGTAGTGAAGTTAAAGGCATATTTTTTCATTTGTGCCTGGCGTAATTCCATCAAGGCATTTGGATCATGTATTGTAATGCTGCCTGTGCCTATTGCTGAAACGGCCTTCAGATTTTTTGAACCAAATACCGCGCCGAATCCCCCCTGACCGACAGCATTACCCGCGTCATGAATGAGGCAGGCAGTCCTGCACAGCATTTCACCTGCATGGGCAATGGCCATCACTGCCGGCCTTTGTGTGCTCGGGGCACTCCTTGCGCTTGGCCTTACCCAATTCCGCGAATGAATAGGTTGATTGCTTTGATTGACAAAATCCCAGATTATTTGTTGGCATTCCCAGGCATCTTTCCCCCACAATGATAAGCGGCGGCATTCTCGGATACGCACGTAACTATCTCGTATATCAATCCATACAGGTATATCTGCAGCCCCTTCAATCACTATTCCGTCCCAGCCGGCATATTTCAACATGGGAGAGAACCTCCCTCCCATATTACCTCTTGTATACCAACCGATTGGATACGAATGTACTCCTATCCCCTGTACCTCTGTTCTGCCTGAAGCGCCGGGCACTAATGTTCCTGATGTGGGAGAAGTCATAATGGTGATTACATTTTCCGGAGAAAATCCATCAATGGTGGTTAAATCAATGTTTTTTTCTCTGATCACAATATCATAGAAAATTGCCGAACCCATTCCATGCCCGCCAACCCATTGGACAAAATCGCTGGTAGGGATCACCATTTTTGATCTTTCAGTAAGGTTTATTCGTAAAATTTTTCCTGCATATCCATCCATAATCACACCCTTAATTCATACTTACATCCTAATCATTTGTAGGAAATCCAAGTTTTTTCCAATTCCTATCTCTTAAATTTACCTTATATCCCGAATCCCCTTCTTGTATTGGCAATTCCGTGGTAAAGGCAATTGCCCCAACCGGACAGGTTAGAATACAAGCCTGCTTTCCTTCCGGACCCCCTTTTTCATTCCAAAAAGGAGTATCAGCGCAAAGATCACATTTTCGACTATATACCAGATTTGTATTATCTTCTCCGGAAGCCATGACTATCGCCCTGCTCGGACGGTAAGGACATGCATCGGCGCATTCTCCACAGGCGATACATTTCTCTTTATCTACCATCCGAACATTGCCGAATTCAGGGTTGACTTCAAGAGCATCAACCGGGCAAGCTTCTACACAAAGGGGATCCTCACACTGTCTGCATTGATCGATCATCAAGTCATCAGGCCATTTGGCAAAGGAGTTTTGCATTACCTGAATCCTGGCCGAAGAAAGGCTTTCAACCCCTTCATGAACCAGGGAGCAGGCCAACATGCAGGACAAACATCCCTGACATTTTTTTGGATCAACAAGAAGGTATCCTTCCGAGACCCTTATGGCTGCTCGGCCATCCCTTGTCCAAATGAGGTTTGTTACACCACCTATTCCCAAACCGGCAGCAATCATCCCTGAAAATTTTAAAAATTTTCTGCGAGAATATTTTGTTTTTTTCCTGTTTTGCTGATCACTCATAAAAGGGTTTCCTGTATCATTCCTGTATCATTACATCACTGTATCCTTACTGTATCATTCCTGATCATTCATATATTCAATTATTGTTTGTATTTGTTCATGTGTTAATTCATTTTCAATCCAAGGATGGATATCAATGATATCTTCCACTGTTAGGTCCTCCCAAAAATCAGTTGGGCTGTGACAGGCCGAACAATCATTTGAAAAGAGAATTTCTCCGGATTGTGTATCGCCTTTGGCCTCAGTCCATACTTCATCAAGATTTGTGTCTTTTAAATCAGCAATACCCGTTTTATTTTCCGGGTTGTCTAAAAAATCATTGAGTGAGGATAGTAACAATGATTCTGTTTGATTAAGTTCTGCATCTTCTGCAAGATCATCAAATAAAAGATACATAGATTCCTCCACACTGTTTCCAAAGGATAGTTGCATCTGAGAAATAACTGACAATGCCAGGCCGTAATCACGTTGGGCCTGAGAGTATCCATCAAGACTACCGTCGAAAACAGGCACGGTGGTTACAATATCAGCCCCTAAAAGTTTAGCTGATACAAGAGAATTGGCTTGATCTATATTACCTTTCATGAGGCCTCCCATGGAATCTTGGGCCAGGCGATAAGCCACTTCGGTGAGGGGTGTAATAACGACTGATCTTTTTCCAATTGCCTCTGATACGACAGCCCTCAGCGTATAAGTATTATCTATGCATAAACCTGTTGCTTCATCCTCATACTGCCCATGATTCAACTCCAGGAGAACGGCCCCCTTATATAGTCCGATATCAGCATAATAGGAACCGTCCGGCATTTCCGTGATGGTAAAAGCAAGGGGATTTCCAATCCTTTGTGAAAAATTATCAGTAAGCTCGTAAATAGTAATCAATCCTCCATAAATCGGACCTTTAGAGGCCACGCCAATAAAGCTGGTAGCAGTATCTCCAAAGGTGTTCCATGAATTTTCATAATCATGACAGGTAAAACAACTCAAAGCAGCTTGACCGGATAAGGTTTCACCGTGACACACACTACAGGAAATAGTGTAATTTTTTCCATAATATCCATGAAAATGAAAATAATCATCCGGCAACCTCCAGCACTGGGGATGATTTTTACCTGTATCCAATCCATTATGACAGGCATGACAACTTATTATTGCTATACCACCCTTAAGGTCTTCGCCGTGACATTCTTGGCAGGTATTTACTACGCTATGAATTTCGCCATCTTCCCGCAAAGCCGCAGAAGCATGATAATCAGCTTCACCAATACTCGCCGGGTTTATCCAATTTTGAGGATGGCCATACTCGGGAGTGAATATTTCTCCTGCATCAAAACCATTACTACACCCGAATATGAGCAATAAAAAAATCAGGATAGCCTCCATAATTTTTTTCTTATTTTCCATTTCTATGACATCTTATACATTTTGCATTGTTTCTTTTTCCATGACATTGATAACATCGGGCCGGATCTATTTGGCCGTCAATCCTGTGTTGAAAAAGATAACTGCCTCGATGCGGGAACCGTCGTCTTGGCTTACCGGCATGTTTCAGGCTTGGTTTTAACTCATCGTTAAAAGTATGGCAATCTGTGCAGAAGGATACTGCATGACAGGTCCTACAAAGATTAATTGCATATGACCCCTTAAATTTATGGGTCGTATACCAATTTTCTCCATGATTAAATGATTGTATGGGCTTACCCATAACTGTATCGGTGATACCATCATGACAGGCTGTACACTTTGGTTTTGTGTCTAAACCATCCTTCGGGTGGTATGCGGATACAGGCAATTCCTCTGCCCATAGATTCATGGTAAAATTTTGTAAAAATATCATGAAAAGCACCATAACGAATAAAACAATAGCAATAGCCTTATAAATAGCAATAGCCTTATAAAAGGATAAGTATTTATTCATATGAGTATTCAAGAGTAAAAAATAATGAGATGGAATCAGTAAAGTTCTGATCTTTGAGATATTCTATATTGATTGATGCAGACAATTGATCTGTATATAGATAACTCATATTTGTATTGAGAGAGTAAGCATGATTATTCCCTGCCAAGTTTTTATCATAGTAAAGATACAGGTTATCCAGGGATATTACTGTTTTTTTAAATTCTTTAATGGCATAGAGACGAGATTCAGTATACCTTCGTTTTTCAGTACCTCCATCCATCCTATGCATCGCAGCTCCTACTTTAAAGCCGCTTAATAAATCAGTTTCACCTCCGTATCCATAGCGCCTGGCATCTTCAGATTCTTCATAGAGATAACTGGTATAATCCAGGGTAAATAGGGTATTATCACTCAGTTCATATTCTAACGTGCCGCCAATTTTATCCATCCCTCTGTATTTACCCAAATAATCAGGTGAAAAAATGCCTAGTGAATCTAAAGCGAAAAAATCTTTATAAGACAGATGAGAATAGTATCAGGAGAGAATAACTCCATTCAGGGGATAGAAGCTTAGGTTATAAGAATGATGACTCCAATGGTCAGTGTTTATGTTAAAATTTGACTTTCCCTGTATCTCAAATAAATTAATAGGCCCAAACCAAATATCAAAACCTGCTTCTTCGCGATTCTGATGATGATTCGTATTTTCAACGTGGTATGAAATGTTAATTTCAGCGTATTTTTTTATTCTTTGATATAACCTCCCCCCGTATATTGAATCAAGATTCTGCTTATCAATTTCTTGACTTGCAGGTAAACCATAATAGGTAAAAATTCCGTTGTGCTCGCTAATTCCCCAATCTGCCGAAATTCCATCAATATACTCATGCTTAAGGCTGGTAAATAAAAGTTGTCTGCCAATATTGAATTGTAGATTATGGTCCTTTAGCGGCCGGCTGGAAAAATAGGCATAGGTAAGCGACTCTTCAGTTCTGTCGATTTCTTCCCGGTATTCCGGAATTTCATCAAGGTGATGTCTTATCCAACCACTTGAATGAAAACTCATAGTATCCTTCATTACATTTTTCAGCTCAAAGTCCATGTATTCATAGCCGACACGATAATTGTGCCCTTGAGGATCTTCTTTCAATAATACATAAGTCTTTGAATGAAATCCTGCATCCATAAATCCGGCAGCGAAAGCAGATGGGAAGACAAAAATGTTAAAAACTAAGAAGACTGTTAAAAATGAGGCTACACATATGAAGGCGACCAATCTGAAAGTCAGCATTTCTCCTCAGATTTTTGACATTGTGATAGTCGCTTTTCCATTAAGTTTTTGATACTCAGCAATGTATTAAGATATCCCTTTTGTTTGTGAATTGCTTCAGCTATCATTCCTGCTAACTCCCTATCCTTTATGACTTCTTTTACCCACTTTTCCAAAGCAGAGAAATGTATCATTGGCATCTCATCATTAAGCAAACTCACCACTTCGTTAAAACTATATGAGGTCACCCGCTTAATTCCGCCATGTCGGCGTAATTTCCCACCAACAAAGCGATGGCCAAAACTCACTTTGGATAAAATTCTTCGCGTGAGATCATCAGAGAGGGTTGAAAATTTTTCCATTAAAAAATTTTTCTTCTCCTTATTTATCAATTTTCCTCTGATGGCAGAGGTTGTGGAATGTTAAGGAGCGTAACGTATTTATCAGGTTTTTAATTTTGATGCCCTCGTAAAAAGTCGTTTTCGGCAAATTTGTCATTTCGACCTCAGGGAGAAATCTTATATTTTTCAGCATATTGTATGATAAAGCTTTCTCACATCCGTTCGAAATGACACGTTAAGGAGACTTTTTACGAATTCATCAACTTTTATAACCTGAATTTTTTGAGGATTAATTGAAAATCTTATACCAAGTATGATCTGAATGCAATCTTTTTATGAATATTTTACGCATTTTTAACGTTAATCAGACAATTTTTTTGCACAATTTTTTAAATATTTATATCTTCGAACCAGTTTTCGCTGTAAGCGGTTAATTAATTCCCCCCTTGCAGGCACATAAATTTCATTTTTAAAATGTAGGGGGAGAGGATTTTTTTGAAGCTGGAGGTGAAGGGATGATTAGATTAAGTCTAATGGCTGATTTTAGCCAACCTTTGAATTTGAAGCCAACTCAAAAAAAAGATCATTGCTTTGCTTAAATGATTTGAGTTCTTCCTTATCAATATAATGAGGTAGTAAGGCTTTGTAGTCTTGTTGTGTTTTAGCAAGAGGTGTAATTAGCAGCAGATTGTTATGTGTTTTTTATCATCTTCCAATAGCTTTTTTATTTCACGATCAAAATCAGAAATATATTTTTTGTCTGCTACAAATGGTTGTTGATGCAAGCCCTCAAGCAAAAATAAAAGGAAGGGCCATCATGGCACTTATTATAGCGGCCGGAAACCGCCTCTACTTTCACTTTTTAACAACATTGGCTAGAGATGGTTGTTGATGCAATCCCTTAAGCAGAGATAGTTTGAGTCTTAATAGGTAATTTACTTAGTATTAATTCATTTAGTTCTACTTTTTTGCTGGCGTTATCAATATCAATACCTACAAGATTTCCTTCGGAATCATAATCTAAAACGACTCCTTCGGATACCTCGCGACTCTCTACACTGGGCTTTGAGGATAGATCAATATATAATGAATCAGTATCTGGGTAATATTTAAATTTCATAATTTAAACCTCCTGTCAGGAAAGGCATTGTGTATAGTAACTTTATCTAAAAGTGTTATAACACGCAAAACACGCCCATCAAGTTCATCTATTGTACCCCAGAAGCGAACCCTGTTTTTCTCCTGGGGTTCAACGCGAATGGGGTTTTCAATTACTCGAATACACCACTCTTTTTTGATATATGGTCTTTTTAGCAATATTTCGTTTTCAAAATATTTTGTAAATTTATATCTCATTTATCACCACTTTCTAATTATAACAAAGTTACCCACTAAATGATTGCTTAATTCACTTTCTTAAGTTGAATGGAAGCCGCTTCCAGCCGATAGTTTGCTGATCGATCGGTTTCCACCTGACAAAAATGTCAAAAGGAGGCTCTCCATCAAGAATAAGCCTTTAGCTTTTTTATCAAGCGCTAAAGCGTGGATCAACAAGTAACTTGTTTATGCCATTTGGTATTATTTTAAACATAAATGCTCCTATTCATGAGTGATTTAAATAGCATCGAGATAGAACGGCCAGTTACCCGACCGCTACATGGAGGCGAAGGGGCCTCCCAAGTTCCTGGTACTTCTCTCACTACATGCCACGCTCTTTGGACCCCGGCAGGGCTTCCGCGAATCTCACCGCTTACGATTCCTTCGTTTAGGCTTCCGGCAAGTTAAAACCGTCGCCAACTGCTTCTTTGCGCTTAACGAGGCTGAATTGCTTTGGGGAGGTACGTCTCCCCTGCGGCCTGTAGTGTTCCCTGTGTACGCTTCAGGCATGTCATTTCTCTCGGTATAAATTACTTTTCCATGCCTGCAACACTCGGTACTGATGGCTGGTTAGGCCTTTCCAGGCAGGGACTTGCAGCCTGCAAGAAGCACCAAGCTGCGCTTGGCGCACTAACCCACAACGACGCGTTAACTGGCTGGCGTAGCCCGCATTAACCAAGCCCAATTGATGCTGCAAAAAACTATTAACACCAATAATTTTTGCCGCAGCTATAGCCAGCCCATGTTGAACATCTGGTTGTGCTAAGATTTTGTTTTTAAATATTTTTATTGCTTTCATCGCTAAAATTTTACTGCTTTGTCTCTAATTGTATTTTTCTTTTTTAATTTGTCCTTCATCCCAATATTGATGCGGATGTTTAGCTTTTTTGTCTTTGATGTTTTATCTTTTGTTTTTAATTCTTTGATATCTTTAATCTTTATGCCTCTAATTTCTTTTGATTCTATTTTATATTCAGTTTAAACAATATGGATATGAGTAACTTATTAATTTTTTTCTTTATTGTCTTTGCTTTTGATGCCTTTATTATTTTGTTTCTTTAATGCTTTTAAGTAAGGTTTTTCTTTAATGTTTTAATTATTTCAGGTACTTATTTAGGTTAATTCTGCTATTTAGTAAAAAAGGCAGTATTGCCTTTTTTACTAAATAGCAAGAAACACATAAAAATCAATATGTTATCAATTTTAGTCGGGATCTTTATCCCCAAGTAACGCTTATTAATTATTTTACATTTGAGGAATATATTTATATTTTTTAATTTTTTATCTTTTTAGTGAAACTTTTAATGAGCTGGTCCATATAATATGGATGATAATATTTTCTGTTATGCTTTTAATTTAGTACAACGTAAAACTAAGCTGGCGGCGGCTTTTGGAAGCTTTGCTTGTATTAACACCTTTAATTTTATTTAAACCAATCCATTTCGCTAAGCTCCCGCCGCTCAGCTTAAAGTGCCTGGTTCAACTAACCCTTTATTTGTTATCTGTTTTTTTATTTTTTTTAGTCCTTTTTTATCAGTAACCAAAGAGTGTCAAACGTTTCTCATGGACGAAAGAGTCGGGCCACGGTCGAGAATATCCGGTTTATAGCCCGGCTGTTTTCCGAAGGGCTTTTGCGCAAATGGTGTATTATAAGCCGTTGGGGCTAAATAGAAACGTCCCCCTTTTTCTTTTTCTATGAGTCACCCTTGCTAAAGTTTTCCATACCAACCTTTAGTTTTCATATCTTCTATTGTATATATTATAACAACATGGTTTTTAATCTTTTCTATATTCTCCAAATCATTTGGTGCATTTTCAGCGACACTTGGGTCAACAACTAAAGCCGCAATTCTGTTTGCTTTGAACTTCCTCTTAACTGTAGGGATTGTCCAGTTACCATCTTCCTTTATGGCAGCCCAAGAACTGCCTTCATCTTGTCCTGCATAAGGATGTATATACCATTTGTCAGTATGAACGTAAACAAGTACTTTGTATTTTGGTGGACTATCAAAATTGGCAACTTTACCTCTGATGTACTCATCTTGTTCTATTTCATCAATCTTAATAGTAACCTTTTGTTTAGTAGTTTCTTGAGCTTTAAGCGGGCCAACAAAAAAAGACTGCAATCCTATAATAATTAGTAGAACAGATAGCCTTACAACAAAGAAAAAAGACTTCTTCATGATTTAATCCTCCTTAATTTTTTCAATTGAAATCTTAACACATGGTTCTTTGACATAAGTTACTGAAAGTGCATAGGCCGCCTTATGAAGCATAACTTTCTCTGTCTGTCCTTCTTTCATTATTTTTGTTCTTTTCGGTTTTCCATTCGAGTGGCTCGGACTATCAACTATTAATGAAACCATTGTACCTTTCTCCCAGAAATCAGCAATTGATAATATTACAGATGAATGATTTATTGTTATCATTTTTGCACCTTTTTCTTTGCATAATTCCACTTCGTTCAAGGAACTTGATAACGTCTTTTGCTTTTTGTTTTCTTGTGCAAATTTTTTGTTTTTTGGAATTGATAATTTGAACTCAGGAGATGTTGTTTTTATTTTCGCCAAATCTTTTTCGAGATTATCAATTTTCTCTTTCAGCTCTGTAATAATTCTAAGTTGTCTTTGTATTTCTTGATTTTTAGGTTCTATATATAAAACATTAATTAACTGGTAAGTAGTGGTAGCGACAATAGTTACCAAAATTACTATTCCTACAAGCCAATGTCTCCTTAATCGGTCAATTATATTATCCATAATATATCTTTATTTATTTATCTAACGCGGCGTATGCAAAGCGAACGGAAACTGCGCTACCCTGCCACGAGCAATCACCAATATTTTTTTCTTATCGTCTTCCCTGACTTCCCTTTGATGCGCCGAATGGCATCCATAAATTTAATCCAACCCTGAAGTCATCTGTGCTCAAACCAACAGATTTCGAGCCAGTACGAGAATGATAATCACTATTCAAATATTCTGTATAAAGATATATGGTTGTATCCGTC
This sequence comes from Pseudomonadota bacterium, assembly GCA_030625085.1. Classification (GTDB taxonomy): domain Bacteria; phylum SZUA-182; class SZUA-182; order DTGQ01; family DTGQ01; genus DAOURK01. The sequence continues at coordinate 2,496 of DAOURK010000134.1, read as the reverse complement.
CGTTTGGTCAAACCGCCCAGCGACAGCCTTATACCAGGGCCGTATTTAGTATTGTTGCTCCACGCCTCTTTGTTCCAGTCTTTATTAAAAAAATCTTGAACGTAATCAAAGCAATAATAAGGTTCCAACGCTATTCCGTGATAAGAACCCCTTAGTCCGGCTTTCGGAGATAGCGTTAATATGCAAAAGTTATCTTTTCCTTCAAGGAAGAAATTTGTAGTGTGGTAAGTTAGATCACTCCACATCTCGAACCATATACCACCCATTAAGTTGCCTTTTGAAAGCTTTGAATTGTTATCCGCGGAAATCCAAGAATTAAAGCCGGTTCTGAAGTCATTTCTTGGAATATTATCCGGTATGGCATGCCCACGATCAATAAAGCTAATGTGCAAATATTCTGCATAATAATTGAAATTTGCATAATTGAATCTGAAATAATGTTCTTTGTCTGATTGATTTTCAATTTTATGTTCAACTCTTACCCTAACACTAGGACCGTACCGCAAATTGTTATTCCAAAAGAACTTATTCTGTTCTTTTCCTCCAAGATCTCCCATTAAGTTAAGTCTTAGATATGGGTCCACAAATAAATAATCAGCGATATAAAATCTGTACCCTCCCATGGTATCCAAAACAGCTTTTCCAAAGTGCTGTTGATCTTTAAACCAAAAATCAGTTTTTTGATATCCAATGTCACTTCCTATTTCAAGCCACCAGTTTTGTTTTTCACTTGTCAACTCAGATGCCAAGGTATCTTTTTTATCAAAAAACAAACCAGTTACCGTCATTATTACAACTAAGAACGCCATGATGAATAGTCGCTTCATGTTAATCCTCCATACTATGTATTATCAGGTCTTATCCCCAAAAGGGATTATATTTCATCTCAGTCAATAAAAACGGGATGGCTATATTTTCCATTTTTTCTTCTTTTCCTGCCGGCAATGAGCAGATAACGACGTAATGACCGGCGCAGTTTTATCGCGTCCGGGCGATGAGCTGGTTATGTGATTTTATTTTATTTGAATTATCCAAAATCAATAACTTAACAACTTGACAATACAAATTTTAAAAGATAGTCGCTCATATCCATTAAGCAACATTTTGTTGGCTATCAGAATATGAGCGAATCTTTTTCATCTTATCTACGAATTACTCTAATAATTTCAGATCTACACTGGGCTTCTGGCCAACCTGGGAGTATATCCCCCTCTTCTATTTCTTCCGTTGGATTAGCAACAGCTATTAATTCAAAATGTTTACCTACATCAATATCTCCAGAGCGTCCAACGTATATCTTGACTTCCCATCTGCCATCACTTTCTACAGAAACATCAGGTTGCACCCAATAGCCAGATGTTTCCATCTGGTGAACAATAACCCGTACTTCTGAATTTGCATCTGCCACTTCACCTCTTACATACGGTCTATGAGGCACTCTGTCTCCATCCCTTGGCTGTATAATATAAATGATACAATCTTCCGGCAGGGGTGGAGGTTCTGTTTCTATTCGATAACACGTTCCGTTGTATACAAACCACCGATTTTGATTATCTAATGTACCTTCATTAAAATTAAGGCCTTCACCCATAGAAGTTATATTCCCAGCCCCATCCGACACACCAACTAGGGCTCGTTCACCCCAATTATCTACTTCTGTATAATCTAAGAAAGACCAGCCAAATTGAATGACTCCGTTCTCGAATAATATGACTTGAAAAGTATCCGATGTTTCCTGAGTGAAATGGTCGATGAATTCATATGTTACTACAAATCTTCGATCACCATCAGTTCCTAACATATTATAATATATATTACCATTATCTGCCGGGTTCCAATCTGTCCATAAAGGAGCAATTACTGGTACAGCTCCGGGCGCACCTGTGCTGGTCCAATTCCATTGATGATTGTAGTTACACCAATCTCCATCATTTGCACCAAAGACCAATAATCCATTTGTGCCAATTCCTACTGTCGTATAAGTTGATCCGTAAAAATTAAAATAAAATCCGATATGTTTGACATCATATACATCATCCATATCAGTATTATCAGTTAGAGTGCCATAGTGACATTCCCAGTAAACAGGAACGGCATAGGTTTTACTTGCCATTAAAAGAGCAAATGAAATCACAATTAAAAACGATAAAATCTTTTTCATTTTTTTAACTCCGTATAATTATAAAAATATATTAAATTCAATAAATTTTAGCCTCTTTCTCTATTAGATCGTCATTATCAAGTTGATATACCTACTACCTTGATGCAACCATAGCAAATTAATGTTGCTGCTAAAATTTTGAAGACTGTTTGTAATCATGTTAAGATATTGATTTCCCTTAATAATATCCGGTACGTCGGGTAGCCGGGAGCTGTTACCAGCTCCAAGCCCCCTCAGAACCGTGCTTGAGAGTTTCCCCTCACACGGCTCAAGCCTCTGAAAAGGTCTCCCTTGTGGGGATTCCCGCAAACCCGAAAGTTTACTTCACGTTACTT
>DAOURK010000062.1 GCA_030625085.1 Pseudomonadota bacterium | reverse complement strand
CTCAGCAGGATTTGATTGGTCAAATAACACAAAAAGCGGATGAGGCCGGAAAACAAGTGCAGCATATTGCAGTTAAAGCTATTGAAGGCGCTTCTTCCCAGAGAGTGATTGCCATGAATTATGAAAAAAAGCCGGACGATGCTTCAAAAAGCAAAGAATAAAAGAAATTAAATTAAGTAGCAAAAGAATGCAAAAGGTTTATGTCTTTAACAAAGGCACCAAACCTTGTAGTATGGCCTTGGGCATAATTAGAAGATGATGGGGCTCTCCAGGCTCTGCATATAGAAGCATCTGCCTCAATACAGGAGGTTTCTCCCTTTGGATCAAATATTTTAATTTTGATGTCTGATAATTGCTTTTTACCGGGTATAACCGTAAAAATTTGCTTATCAGTAGCTCTCTTTTGATAATCATCCTCAAGCCCGCAATCTACTTCAAAGCATACTCCCTTTTCAGAAATGTCTATAGTTGTGCCTATTAGCTCAAATTCTTTATCATTAGGCTGCTTAATAGAAATAGTCCTTTCAATTTTGTGCCTTGAAAAAGGGTGCCTGATTTTTCGCGCAGGGCAAAGGTGTTTTATAATTAGAGGTATATTTTTCTCTTTAAATTCGTCTTTAACTTCAGGTTGTTTTAACCAACCCTCAATTTCTTTTACTACATCATCAGTCTTTGTAATGCCGGGGTCTATTTTAGTAATGGTTTTATGGTAGATATCAATAAGTAAATTTACCTGCCTTCCGGCAACCTTTGTTGCAATTGGCAGAAGTTCATTTATCATATCACCATCATTTTTGCAGTATATTAAATTAGTAATGTATTTCATTACTATTCTTAAATCTTCAGTTTCCCACTTTAGGCGGGAATCCAGCTCATGGAACACTTTTTTCATAACAGAACTGTACTTATTTCTTGCATCCCAATCAGGCATAGGGGTTTCTTCTACAAATATGCTGAGCTCTCTTGCTGCAAAATTTTTAACCTTAACAGGCAATTTCGGCTCTAATAATTTATCAAAGCATTTCAAAAAAATATCAATACAGGAAGAAGGCAGTCCAAATTTGTAAAGTAATGACAAGCACTTGAAAATTGATGTTAATGCCTGTATGTTATTGGTATTGCATTTTTCAGATATTATTTTGAACGAATTTTCAGATACGTCCTTAAAAAAATCTTTTTTACTGGCCTCAGGCAATAGATAATGCAAATTATTACAGGCGGTTAAAATATCTTTGTTTTTCTTGGAGATGAAAACCTTATATAATCTTTTTAAATAATCGGATTCAGCCCTATTAAAAATTATATCAAAAAAATCATCGGGCAATTTTTTTGATGGTTTTCTAAAAGAAAATTTAAAATTATTAGAAATTTGAAGAGGGTTTAAATTTTCTTTGCTCCATTCAATAAAAGAATTATTCTGCCTGTCTTGTATTTTCCCTTTTTTCCTCCAGTTTTTAAATAAGAGTAATCCTATAAACCCTAATAAAGATGCTATCAAAGCAAGGATACTTTTAAAAAGGGTTATGAGCGCATTTGTCATTTTCAATTTTTCTGTTTTATATTGAAATTTTTTAATTGCTTTTTCAGAATCAGTATCAGCAGAATTAGAGGGATTAACAGCATCTGAGGAGTTAATAGTATTATCAGTCTTAATACTATTAACAGCTTTCTCTAGGCCCACGTTTGTTTCCGGCAAGGCAAAACATAAGATTAGGGATATAAAAAATATAATGAAAAAAGGAGATATAAAATACTTCATTCGGCGTAGAAATAGAAACATATTTTACCTCTTGGGATTTAAGTGGAGGTAATCTTAAACGTTTCCAGTAACTAATCTGTTTTCTTTCTCCGGGAAAAGAACTTCTATTGAAAAATCTTCTTGGGGGTCAGGAGAGGAAAACCATGCTACCTTAGATGCCAATTTTTTATCCTTGATGTATTCCGGATATATGTTTGAATCAAGGCGGTAGCATTTAGGGTGACGCAACCCATATTTATTCTGAATTAAGATATCATGCCTAAGGGGCTTAAGAATTTTATCCTCAGGAATATCAAAAAATAATTTCCAATCATTAGAATAATTTTTTAATTCGCGGACTGTCCCATTTATAGAGGGAGATTCAATGCCGCCAATTAAATAGTCAAAATTATTATTCTTAACTGTTATATTTATTGAGTAAAATATGGTCTGACAGGGAGGCAATTGAGCTATTCTTATTGAAGTATAAGGAATCTCATATTTTCTGCTTGTATTCCTTTCGCTTCTATTGGGATATTCTGTGTCTATCTGAAGCTTTTGAATATTAGCTTTTAACAGGTCCTTGTCATTGGCAAGTTCTCTTGGCTTGCAATAAAATTCAACAGTCTTCTCTGACAGGTTGAATAATATCCTTCCCTTATATATATCACGCACTTGCTGTAAAAAAACATAATCGGAATGATTTTCTAAATTTAAGGCTTTCACATCTGCAACAGTTTTGAGGTGCAATAATTTTAAAGCCTGATATTCCGAAGATTCATTTGTTAAAAATAAGGATAAATTTGCGAGGACTTCTCCTTCCCTTATGTTATAAATAAGGTTTTCAATACAGTAATCTATCCTTAAATCATTTCTATTCCCGTTTTCAGCTATATATAAGACACACATAAACACTTCCTCATTTATATATATAATTTAATCGGCAAAATTAAAAAATAAACCCTAGCAAGAATGTAATTTCTATGGGATTTATAAGCATTATGCTATATTATAGTTTTCGATAAAATATCACATGAAGCTGACTATCTTTTCGTCATTAGCTTTGCTAAGCTTCGATATAAAATAAATATTTGTTAATCGTTTAAAAAATTTTGTTTAAATAATGAAAGTAAAATTGGCAAATTTATAGGGTTAAATAAATTTTATTGCAGACTTTGGAAGTGCAATAGTAAAAGAATAAGATAAGCCGGGCATAGATTGGCTGAAATTGCAGGTGAATATCCGAATAAAGGCGACCGGGTGGCTGTCCTCGGCTCTTTATTCCAATGCACTTAAAAGGACAACAACGGCAGTAAAAGACTTATATTTTCCTCGTATCTTCAGAATGAAATAAAAATTCCTAGATAAATCTTTGATATTAATTTATAATACTATCATTTATTTAACAATATGTTGTTTTCTAAATAATTATTTCATTTTCTAATTGCATAAAAAAATGGAATGAAAAACCATTAGTTGCGGGTTGTTAAATGTTTGTCAAAGAGCGTACTCAAAAATCATTCATTCGCGATCTGAGCCCATATAGTACAAGGAATACATCCAAGGGGGCTCTCCTCAAAGAAACAGCTCAATTGTTGAATGCTGTGTCGTCGGGACTTTCACTCCCTGAAGTACGGACGCAAGCTCAAGATGGGGCCCTGCTCCATCAAAGGGCATTTGCTTCCCGTAGTAAAATCTGGCGGGTTATTCATTACCGCCTTTTTACTCATAACATATCATGGGTTATTGAAGACCTAAAAAAAGTTTATAGAATGGGGCCACATAGTCCTGAATTTATTTCGATAATATATCTCCATTATGCCCTTCGGGACAGATTAACCTTCGATTTTGTCACTCAGGTCATCTGGCAGCACTGGATTGAGAGAAGCTTCAGTGTTTCTCGTGATGATATTTTATCACATCTCGACCAGGCTGCAGAAACACAGCAGCAGATCCAGCGATGGTCAGAGTCCTCCAGGCGCAAGCTGGCCAGTATTATCTTGAGTGCACTTAGGGATTTTGGGCTACTGAGAGGTAAACAAAAAAAAATGATTACACTACCACCTCTTCCGCTTTTCACAGCCGAGCATATCCTCAGGATATTGACAAACGAGGGATTACGTGGAAGTGAAGTTCTTTCTGATCCAACCTGGCGGCTTTTTTTGCGCACATCTGATGAAGTAGCACATATCTTCTCACAATTAGCACAAGTACAACATATCCGCTTTGAACGTGCAGGCAGCACAGTTGTGCTTGAGACACCAAATGAATGGAGGGCCTCTCTATGAGTGGGCGCGACTGGCGATGGAAAATCGGAGAAGTTATCGAGCGCCTTCGCTCACGATATCATCACATCGGCAGGAAAACCGGCGCTCCTTTTTTGGCGGTCGTCTACCCTTCTGAAGCCCAAGCCGCCGTACTGGCTGAGTGGCGAACCCAGATCAATGCACTTCAGCCGGAATTTGATGTTCGCACCATCGATATGCTCAATGTAACACAAGGTGTTGTTTCTGAAATCGGTGCAGAAAATATTGTTGATTCCCTGGATGATCCGATGCCGGGCTCAGATCCAATCGCTGAGTTGGGCCAGTTATGGATTAAGTCCATCATCGATGCTGTTCAGGATGCTTTTAAAAATTCATCAGCCAACAAGCCGGTTGTTAGTTTGGAACGACTTGCAGCGTTATATCCTGCCATTGGCCCGCGCGACGTAATGCATGCACTTTGGGACTGTAACCAAGAGATACTCAAGGGCCCTGTTATTGTATTTATTCCCGGCGTACTCGAGGGGCCCAGGACATATAATTTTATGGACCTAAGAAAAGAGTTCATGTACCGCGGGGACCTTTTATAATTAGAGAATAGGGATTAAGGAGACAGCTCATGCGCATTGGAGATTTGTTTGAAACAAAGGTTGAAGAAAAAATTGAACCTGTTATCAAAGTGGGCGAAATTGGGGATGAACACAAGTTGGCTTCTGAGATTGGAAGTTATGTGGTCACTCCGCTCATCGAAAAATACCTTGACGACTTTCTTGAACATTATACAGAGACTTTTCTTGCCCAAACCACAGAGATTGGAGCTTGGATTTCAGGGTATTTTGGTTCAGGGAAGTCCCATCTTGCCAAGATCAAAGCCCTTTTAGTAGAGAACCGGAAATTAGCTGGTGTACACGCTTGCGAAAGATTTCTGGCCAGAATCCCACCCGGCAGTGCCAACCAGGGATCTCTTCAGAGAAGTCTAGCTCGCATGGACCAGTATGAAACCAATGTCCTTGCTTTCAACCTGAATACACTTACAGATAGCAAAAGTCGCTCTCTGCCAAGTCTTCTGCTTTCCCAATATTATCTTTCACAAGGTTATGGTGGAAACTTAATCTATGCAAGGGTAATAGAGGCTGAACTTGACAGGCAAGGAAAACTTGAGGCGCTCCACCAAGCTGTTGAAGTACGATCTAAAAAAAGCTGGCCGGAGATCCAACGGAATCTATCATTTTTCCGAAAGCATCTTTACGAGGCAGCTTGTGAAGTGGCACCCGACGTGTTTGGTAGCTCTCAGGATGTTGAAGGGGCACTTAAGGAAGCAGAGCGTGGCGAGCTTTACAATGTGAATTTTTTCATTGAAACTCTGCTTGCCGGCCTGGAACGACAACAAAGAGAAACAAAAAAACCGCAAAGGATCCTGCTTGTGCTTGATGAATCAGGACAATGGATTGGAAATGATGCGGACCGATTAGCACAGTTGCAGGCGCTGATTGAAGAGGCAGCGGTTAAGGGGCAGGGTAAGATATGGATTATTGTCACCACTCATGGAGACATGGGCTCCATTTATAAAGAGGCCCGTGCCCTTGAAGAGGATATGAAAAAAATCGAAGGTCGTTTTCGATTTAAATTTGGTCTGACTACAGAAAACATTGAACTTGTGCTCGAAGAAAGGCTATTTAAAAAAACCCTGTCCGGCAAGCAGCATCTTGACCAAACCTATATGAACCGCGCAGGTGTCCTCCGCGGACTTGGGGAATTAGCCAATACAAGCCAGATACTCCCGGCCTGTACAAAGGAAAAATTTTCAACCTATTATCCCTTTTTTCCATACCAGATACACCTCATCCCGGAAATTGTAAAATCTCTACGATCAAAAGGGGGGCGGGGCGAGCAACTTTCCGGCTCCACCCGCACACTCCTGGCTATCACCCAGGACATTCTTCGCGCCGGGCGTCGAAACTATCTGGATGAGGGTGTGGGTGCTCTGGTTAGTTTCGATGAAATTTATGCTAATCTTTCCGGCGAAGGTGAAGTCAGCCCTGATGTACGCACTGAGTTATCACGTCTTAAGGACGTAGTTCAGGGTGCTACTGACTTGACCCCTCGCCTTGCGGAAATTCTCTATCTTATCCGGGAGATATCATACATACCACGCACAAAAGAAAATTTAGCACGTCTTCTGGCTGAAAATGTTGATGATGACCTCCCAACAATACTATCCCGGCTAGAGCCTGAGCTTGCGCGTCTCATAAAAGCCAAGCTCGTAGCGCCTATCGGAGAGGAATATGAGTTTCTGACCGGTGAGCGCCGCACCTTTGAGGATGAAGTTGCTACCATTGAGGCGCAATACAAGCAGCAGGACCGGGAAAACGGCCTTAATAAAAATTTCGTTTATAACGAAGGCAAAGCTCACTGGCGCAAGTGGCTTGCCTTTGATACAGTGTGTTACCTGGGTATGGAGTTTCCCTTTCGGCTTCAAATCGATGAGTCTGCCGTGCCGGGGAAACAAGGGGATATTACCCTTAAGGTAGTAACCCCTCTATCGGCCCTGGGCGCCATAACCCTTGATGATCTTGAAAGTAAAAGTCTGCGTACAGATGAACAAAACACTATCTTTTTCCTCTCAGGAAAAGTGAAAGGCTTTGATCAGAACCTGGTCAGATATCTGGCTATGAAAGAAGTTATCGATAACTGGATAGGGGATTCAAGTCGCAGCGAAGAAGCAAGGAAGCTCGCCCAAGATAGGAGGGACATTGATTTGCCGAAACTTGAAGGCAAAGTCATTGATTCTTTAAAGGAAGGGATCTGTAATGCGAAGGGAGGGGGCAGTACCGGCTGGATTATCTTTCGCGGCTCCAGTCGATCTCTGGTTTTTAAACAGGGGCAAAAGCCCAGCGATGCATTAGCGGCGGATATAGGCACCTTTTGGCCTGTTTTATACCCTAAGTTTGACAGAGTGCCAATCCGTGTGGTCAATGATCAGCGCGCTATTCAAGAAGTTTTGGCTGGAAACATTACGCCGGACAAAGATGTCCTTGCCCTCAAGCTTTACGACAAAACGGGTAAAATCAATCCCAACTGCCCTCTGCTGGATGCTATTCGTATTCATCTATCTACTGAGCAAAATGCAGGTCGACGGGTCCTCGGCAAAGACCTGATTCATGTTTTTAGTGCACCTCCCTATGGATGGGACCCTAATGCCACGCGGGTTGGTGTGGCAGCATTAGTCCGCTCTGGTGCGGTTAAGATTTTAATGAATAAAAAACCATACACAAATCCTAACGACCGGGAACTTATCGATGCACTTCGGGTTAGTCGTAGCTTTGACCGAGTTGAATTAGTCCTTGAAGTCGCTGAGGTTGAACCTGATGTCCTTACTCAAACCCGATCTTTTCTCATGAATCTTGCCCGGCGTCGCGGTATTGACGAAACCCCTGCCGCCCTCAGTGAGGCTGCCGGCAAACTGGCGGAAGATATATTGGCCAAGGTGGATACAGTGAAACTTTGGTCTGCTGGCTCTGGTATGCCGCGCTCCTGTTCATTTGTTGAAGGGGAAGAAGCCTGGCAAAAAATTAAAGGCCTTTCCAATCCTGTGCACCGTGTACTGGAAATCCACGGGAGTCAAGATCTTTTAGAAAAAGGCTACCAGGAAATTGAACAATATGCGGCTTTCCAAAAAGAAAATGGTAATCGATTTATTGAGCTTGCACATTTTGTAACGCAGATTCAATCTGTCGAGTACCGATTCGCATCAGACAATACTATCCATACACTCCTGGATGCTTACAAGACAACGGTCAGTAACACTAATTTTATAGACATGGAAATATGGAAACGGCTTCAGAGCTTAAAGGCAAAGGCAGCTCTTGAGTTACAGAGCGCCATTGCTGATTGGCGAGAGGAGGCCAGACGCCGTATCGATGCTGTGCTGGAACGTCTGCCGGAAGATCTTAAGAAACGAGGTCTTGATTCCGGCTTAGAAGAGAAGTTTTCTTCCCCCATTAACAAATTACGTGATAACCTCGATAGTGTCACCATGCCGGCTAAAGCTGCGGCTTTAACACGACAAGCTGATATGGCCACCCGAAAGCTCGGGGAAGAGATTACCGCAGAGATAGCTAAAAAGAAGTCATCTGCAGAAGGTGATACGAAAAAGCCAATAAATCGGCCGGTTCAGCAACTGCGCTTTCGAGAAATTACGACGGTAACTCGGGTGGCCAGCGCAGAGGAGTGGGATACACTCAAAGATAGCATGGATAAACGTGTCAGGGAATTGCTTGCACAAGGATTTGATGTGGAATTAGGGTAGGAGTGAGATGGAGATAAAAGATAAAAAAATTCTTAAAGCTGTTGTTCTCGAACTTCGTCACCTTCTCGAAGGCAGGTATGATAACAATGGTAAATGGCACCCTGGTAACCTTGAGCAACGCCTTGCTGCCATTGGTATACGCCGAAAACATAAGCCAGTGCCAATTGATGAGTTGCCGCACCTCTCAAATGAAGATACCCGAGCCCGAAAAGTGGTTGATGCTTACTTGACCCTTCGACAGGAAGCAGAGATTCAAATTGATGAGGCTGTAAGGGAGTTTGTAAGAGAGACAGCTTATACCTGGGCCAATCGTCTTCTTGCCCTGCGCTGCATGGAGGCACGTGAACTCATTGATGAGGTTGTACTTCAAAAGGAAGTCTATGGTGGTCGCTCATTAGAACATCACCGGTTTGCTCAGAGGCAGCCTGAATTATGTACAGGTGAGGATGACGGCCTTTTCGCTGTGCTTGATAACATATTTGAGGCTCAGGCAAAACGTCTACCATTACTTTTTGATCCAAAAGCACCTGGTGTAGCTCTTAGACCTTCACCTGCAGCCTTAAAGGATTGCATTGGTTTGCTATCACTCAATTCCGATATCCTTTCAAGGTATCGTATTAAAATTGCTGATAACCAATCTTCAAACTCTACCCCCTATGCCCTATCCCCTAATCCCTACATTGCGCCTGATGCCCTCGGCTGGGCTTACCAGTATTGGAATACTGAAGAGAAGGATCGTGTATTTGAGAAGGTTCGCACACAAAAAGGAGCAAAAATAGAAGGCGCAGATATCATACCTGCCACGCAGCTTTATACTGAGCCTTATATGGTGAAATTTTTAGTGCAAAACTCACTAGGAGCGCTATGGATGGAGATGCATCCGGACTCGAAGCTTTATGAACAGTGGAAATATTATGTAAAAGAGGCCGATCGAGCACCTGTTGAGAAAAAACCAGTGAGGGAAATTACGTTTCTAGATCCGGCTTGCGGTTCAGGGCACTTTTTGCTGGAAGCATTTGATCTTTTTTATTCCATGTATGAAGAGGATGCGGAGAGCGGCTGGGGTGACAATCAATCACCCTTTAAAACTTCTAAGGAAATATGCAAAAGCATTCTTTGTAATAATCTTTTCGGAATCGATATTGATGAACGGGCGGTACAGATAGCTGAGGCTGCATTATGGATGAAAGCCGCAGAAAAGGCTTTTGATTTTAAGGGTGTGGAAATAAATCTGGTGGCGTCGAATATTTGCTTGCCAAAAAATAAAGACCACCTTCAAGTATTTTTAGAGAACCATCCTGAGGATAAGCCACTCATGCCTGCGTTAGAAGCTATTTTCGAAGGATTCGAACATGTGGATGAACTTGGTTCGCTACTAAAAATTGAGGAATTGGTGGAAGTGCAATTACGTTATTTAAGGAAAACTTTTGGTAAAGGATTGTCCTCGGTTGGAGAACGTAAAGGCTTTCAAAAAAATATGTGGGTGCCAACATTGGTACAAGGCCAGTTACCCAGTGGTGTAGAATCATACAAACAGTGGAAAGAAAAATCTTTAAAGGCATTGAAAGTACATTTTGCAATTGAAAATAAATCGGCCAATTTGGAGCAGGCCTTTTTTAGTCGTTTTGTGCATAAGGGGATAGAATTGTTTGAAATTCTCTCAAAGCGTTACGATATAGTTGCAGCTAATCCACCATATATGGGCAGTCAAAATATGGGTGATATGCTGAAGAAATATATTCAACGACATTATGCATCAGGAAAACGCGATCTTTATGCCGTCTTTATTCTGCGCTGTTTAGAGCTTACGCATCTTCAAGGAAAAGTTGCAATGGTCACACAACACTCGTGGATGTTCTTACGCTCGTTTTCTGATTTAAGAGCGATTGATAAAGAAAAGATGCTTAAGATTGGTCAAGACACATTCAGAGGGATATTGCGTGATACTGCGATTGAAATCATCGCGCATCTTGGTGAACACGCCTTTGATGATCCAGCGGCTGCCGGAGCATTCGTCGTCCTATTCACATTGGCAAAGGTTATCCCTGCTTCAAAACACAAGATATCAGCGTTTCGCCTCATAGGCATGAAAAGCCCAGAAGAAAAGAAACATTTTCTTCTGGAAACCTTTGTTAAATATCCCGAAAAACCTTATTATCAAACTACCCAAAATTCTCTGTTGGCTGTGCCAGAGACGCCTTTAATATACTGGTTACGACCAAATATTTTTAGATTACTTCAATCTGACAGCAGAATTCGTGCTAATAGCGCAACAGGTGCAACGCTTGCGACTGCCCATATTGGCCTTTGCACAGGGAACAATGCCCGATATATACGATTCATTTGGGAAGTGCCATCAGGCAACAGGTGGAAAAAATGTGCTCGGGCTGGCAAGTATCAAAAATGGTGGGGGCTTCAATCGAGTGTAGCTACTTGGCGTATGGGTGCGGATGAATATGCAGTTTGCCTTGGGAGCAGAGTTCAAAACACAGATAAATACTTTAGCCATGGATTAACATACAGCTTTATCTGTCGCGGGTCTATGGGGGCACGTTTACTTGATGATACAGAAATGTTTGAACAGGCAAGTATGGCAATCATCCCAACCAACAAAAAAGATATCTTTCGACTACTGGCAATGTTGAATAATCGTGTTTCGACTTATTTGTTACGGGTTCTTGCGCAAGGTATTATGTTTAATCCTGGCTATGTTGAATTATTACCCATTCCGGCTATAGATGAGAATATTGATGCCCTAAGCCGGCAATGTGTTAACTTAAAGAAGTTATTAGTCTCAAGCGATCTCACCGAACACTCTTTTGTACAGGTTATTGACCAATTAGAGTATCTAAAAATCAGTAGCTTGCTGCATACAGCAGAGGCAAAGATTGAGAGCATGATAGTTAGCGCATATAAAATAAACAGACTTGATTTGGAATCTATTTGGGCTGAAACTGGCAGGCCTGCTGGTCTCTTTCCCTTACTGGAGGGATATGACGAAGCAATTTCAAATGAGATATGTTGTGGTCTTGACCATATTTTTTCTTTAATAACACTTCCGAAAAGTATTAATTTGAAAGATGGGGAATTATCTCAGTTCAAATCTTGTTTACGCAATTTTTATGAAAAAGGGTTGACAATAGAAAATAAAGATCAAGGTAATAGCATAATCAAAAATAAAAAAATAAACGGGGCTAATGGTGACGGAAATGTAAGTCCAGGAGTATCAATTCCTGTCCCTCCCGAAACCTTTCTTGAAGAGCTATCCCAAAAACTTCAAATTCACCCAATCTCCATCTTTTGGCTCCTCAAAGAAGGCATAGAAAAAGAAGGCTGGCGATGCCTTCCAGAGGGACAACGAATCACCGCTGACCGTTTCGCTGTTATAGTCTTACGCCTGCTCGGCCATCAATGGCCAAAACAGATCGAGGCAGCTGAGCCTATACCGGTCTGGGCTATCCATGATGGCATAATTCTCCTCACCGAGGGCACCAACGAACCGACGCTTCTAGCTCGTGTGCGCGAAAGGATTGCTGACGAGTTTGAAGGCGGCGATATATCATCTATTGAGCGAGAATTTGCCGAGATTATGGGGAAACCCCTCGACCAGTGGCTTGAAACTGAATTTTTCAAACACCATACTAAGCAATTCAAAAAACGCCCTATAGCCTGGCAAATTCAGAGTAGTTCTTTTACTAAACGCCGAAAACCAGCATTTGCTTGCCTTCTTTACTATCATAAAATTGATGGCGATATACTTCCTAAAATTCGTAATCAATACATCGGCCCCTTGCGCCAACGCTTTGAAACGGAGCTGCGCGGTATTGAGATTATTCCGCTTGATGCTCGAAGTGACAGGCAGGAAAAACGCCGGCTTGAGCTTCAAGATTTAATCTTAGAATTGAAAGATTTTGATGTTAAGCTCCATAAAACCAGCGCTGAGGGCTTTGCATGTAAGAAACTAATTGAAATTATCAAAAAAGAACCACTTGATAAATGGGTTTCTATTGATGGAATAAAAAATCTACCTGCCAACCAAGATGACTTGTTACTGCAAGAGCAAAGCTATATCCCGGATATTAATGATGGTGTGCGAGTGAACATCGCGCCTCTGCAAAAGGCAGGGCTTCTAGCTTCAGACGTACTGGCAAAAAAAGATATTGATAAAGCCATAGAGGACCGTGCCGAATGGCGAACTGATGAACGACGATGGTGCCGCGAGGGAAAACTTCCTCAACCCGGATGGTGGATGAAAGACAGGGGATAGGGAGTTAAAGCCTAATCCCTAGGCCCTAACCCCTAGTCCCTGTTCCCTAAAGCGTGCTATAATGGATGGAAGAGGAGAATAAAATGAAGATATACACTAAGGAAGATCTCCAAAAGAATCCAATGCTCAAGGAGATTGTGCGGCGTCTAATAGATGCCTATCAACCTGAACAAATATACTTGTTTGGTTCCAAGGGACGAGGTGAAGATGGACCGGATAGCGACTATGACATCATGGTAGTAGTCCCTGACCATGCTGCACCGGATCAACGCCGAAGTCGGCTGGCTTATCAAGCGCTACGGGGAACGGCAACTGCCGTTGATGTGCTGGTATGGACAAAAAAATATTTCGAAGACCGCATCCATTTAGAGGCATCACTGCCGGCTACCATCATTCACGAAGGGAGATTGCTCTATGCCGCATGATCCAATACTTATATCAGATACACGGGGTTGGCTTATCAAAGCAGCGCATGATCTCCGGGGGGCCGAGATTGATCTGGCAGATAATCCACCCTTGCTCGATGACGTGATGTTTCATTGTCAGCAAACTGCAGAAAGATCACTTAAAGCCTTCCTCACCTTTCATAATAGACCATTTCGGAAAACACACAGCCTTGAGGAGATCGGCGAAGCCTGCCTTGTCATTGACGAGTCGTTAGCGCCAATAATAGATAAGGCCGTTCCCCTAACCGAATACGCCTGGGCTTTTCGTTATCCTGGGGAATCCGAAATGCCGAGCATGGAAGAAGCCCGAGAAGCTTTTAAAGTGGCTCAATTAGTCCATAAGGCCATACTTGATCGATTACCTGAAGAGGCCCGGCCATGAACGATCTAAATCAACATATGAACAAAAACCTGAGAATGGCTTATGATAGAGAGGGAGATGTCTTAGGAAATTTTGAGGTTCCACCCAAAGCCGCGTGATAAAAGTATTAAACAGAAGGTTATCTATGATAGCTTACAATGAGATGAGTGATGGTTCCCAGACACTTCAAGACTGGTTAGTGAATGAGATTAAATCGGTTCTTGATCGAAAGTCTGTACCTCCTCCATTTATGATCTGGTATGATCCAAATAAGGAATGGTTGGAACTTTTACGTATTGCATCCTCATTTGCCGGTTTTGAGCTATGGGCAAATCCCGCAGAGCATGAGCTGATCCTGCGCGATCGCTTTTATCAAACTGCGCGGGCCCCTCGTGTGATCTGGCTGCCCTGCAGCAGTGACCATGTGAGTTGGTTTAAGGTTTTTGAGTTTGAGGCTGAAGCCCTTTGGGAGAAAAGGCTCTTAGATTCTATTCGCGAATATGGCGTACATATTTCTCATGAGTATGAACAGGACCTTGCCCCTCTTCTTCCGGCATATTCACGTGAATGGTTCGGAGAACCAAAGAACGCGTGGAAAGAGCTTACCCCTGGCGCTGCCAAGGGGACACTTGTTGATGATCATCGTATGCTTGAGATTTTAGCAGGTGAAGAGGGAGAATTTGACCGGCTCAAGGAACAGGAACTCTTCGGTATCTTCACTCGTCGCGTTATGGAGGACTTTGGTCTTCCTGATCCTGAGAATATACCGGAACATAATTGGCGGGTGGCTGCTACTGCAAGGCTTTTAGCAACAGAGGCAGCACAAGGATGCCCCCACAATTCCCCCAGCGAAGGGGGAAATATTATCCCGCCTGGAATCATACGAGAAAATGCTTTGCGTCTTCTAAAAGCATGGCAAAGCAATGTCTACTTTATCCCTTCTTTTGAAAAACAAGCACGGGAAGCTGACAAAACATTGGGGCTTTCCTATTGGGCAAGAAATTTGGATACACCGCCTCGTTCTCTTAGCTCCCGAGCTGTTGAAGAAACACTTTTCAATAAACTGAGTGATCAACTCGATCGGATTACTGAAATAGATCTGCTGGCCAGGGAATTAGAGCAACATCTCCAAATTTTTCAAGATCGGACAGTAGGTTTCTGGGGAAGTCTGGCAACTTATCAGATTGGATGGAATTATCTCGTGCAGCTTGCTGAAGCTGCAAGTCTCATCGTTGAAAATGCCGAAGTTGAACAAACATGGAAAACTGTGGAAGATGCCATTACCTGGTATAGCCGGCGAGGATGGATGCTTGATCAGGCAGGAGAGCTTCTTTTTATTGAATCGCCTGATCTGCCCAAGCAACTGCATCGCATCCGCACGAGGCTGCGGAGGGGTTACCAGCGTAAAATAGATTCCATTGGTCGGGTGTTTTCCGCCTTACTGGCCGGCGGGGAAAAAGAACTGTTTTCATACCCGACCATGGGTGAATTAGCCCTTGATGAGCTTATACAGAATAAAACACCAACTGCCTTAGTTTTCCTTGATGCCTGTAGTCTTCAGTTCGGATACAGACTTGCCGATATGATAAATCAGGGTGAGCCTGCTGAGCGCGCAGTTATTAAGACTGCATTTGCACCGGTCCCGAGCATCACTGCGCTTGGAATGGCCTTTGCCCTTCCTATGGAACGAAAACAACTGAATATTATTTTCGCATCAAAGGAAAAAGATTTTATTGTTAATACGAAAAATTTTCATGGCAATCTTGCAGTGGCTGAACAGCGACGAAAATGGCTTAAAGATAATTTTAAAGTGAAAAATTTCCTCAAAATTACTGATGTACTCGATGGGGATAGATTAAAACCTGCAAGTAGGGCGCGACAGCTTATAGTGGTAGAAGGACGAGAATTTGACCGGGAAGGTCATGAAGGACAACTTCAGTTAACAGGGGCTGATGATCACCTGGAGCGATACACAAAGGCGATCCGCAAACTTCGGGCTGCCGGATATAGCCGGATTATAGCTGTTACTGATCATGGGTTCTTCCATTGGCAGCCGGAGTCAGACGAGATTGAGGAAGAAAAGCCTGAAGGAGAGGTGCTTTGGCTTTCGCGGCGTGCAATTGTGGGCCACGATCTCAAACACAAAAGCGCAATCCATATTCATGTGCCTTGTTCTAAACTTGAGGCCATGGTTCCAAGGAGTGTCAATGCCTTTCAGACCTATGGCGGTTTAGGTTATTTTCATGGTGGGGCAACGCTTCAGGAACTGATTATTCCTTGTTTAGTTATTCATTGGCCGTTAAAAGCAGTCAAGCCCCCTGTTGTATTGAAGCCGGTTGTCCATATCACCAGTTTGATGCCTCGCATAGAGGTTGAGGCAGGGATTTATGGCCAGCTACCCATAGGAGACATTGATAGTAGAAATCTTTCACGCCGCATTATGGTGAAGATAAGAGAACCCTTATCCGGCAAACTTGTTTTCCAGCATACTGAAGCGGTCACTATACACCCAGCCGGCAAAGCAGAGGTGATCCAGCTTAGGCTCGTTGAGCCACGGCCAACCCTTTCTTATGGGGACAAACTAATGGTAGAGGTCCGCGACGCGGATGATGAGGAACTCCTCACTCATGAGGAAATAATTCTAAAGGTTGATATCGATGAAGAATGGTAATTTGCCTAAAAATGAAAAGCCCGCAGCTCAAGCTGCGCAATTAATTGATCCGCTCGATCAAAAATTAATTACAGCCTTTCCGGGGCGTGTAGTGCGCAAAGACCTTGTGCATAAGCTGAAAGTCGGCTTCAGTATTCCCGTATTTGTCCTGGAATATCTTTTGGGAAAATACTGCTCCTCTACGAATGAAGAAGAAATTACCAAGGGATTGGCCTTTGTTAAAGAAGAAATTGCAGAGAGAGTAGTGCGGGCTGATCAAGGTGAATTGATTAAGGCTAGGCTTCAGCGAAGTGGTTCAATGAAACTTATCGATCTTATCACAGTTACTTTTGACGAAAAGGACCAAGGCGGCAAGTATTGGGCTAAGCTTGCCACGTCAGGCCTTGATAAGGTTCATATTGATGAAGCTTTGGTTCATCAATATGAACGTGTGTTAACCGGTGGTGTATGGGCCAATATCGAAATTACTTATGATGAATCTATTATTCATGGAGGAGTAACCAGACCCTTTGTTCTCGGCCGGATGCAACTGATCCAAATTGCCAGCGCTCATATTGAAGAGTATATTGAGGGGCGGCAATCTTTTAGCCGGGAGGAATGGGTAAATATTCTTCTTCGCACCATAGGCTATGAACCGACACATCCGGATTTTACTTGGCGACTTAAATTACTCTGCCTGTTGCGGCTCGTCTCTATGGTCGAGAAAAATTACAATTTAATTGAGCTTGGGCCCAGGGAAACTGGAAAATCATTTGTTTTCGCGGAGCTGTCCCCCTATGTCATGCTGCTTTCAGGTGGCCAGGGTTCAGTGGCGGACCTTTTTGGATGGAAAAACCGGAAGGATAAACCCGGATTAGTAGTCCGGTATGATGTAGTCGCCTTTGACGAGGTGGCCGGTTCTCATTTCAAAAAAGAAGCTGATAAACAGATGTATAAAGGTTATATGGAACAGGGATCTTTTTCCCGCGGTGATGACAAGGGGACCATATCAGCAGAAGCCGGGATTATTTTTAATGGGAATATTGATGGCGATGTAGAATCAATTGCTCGTACATCACATCTTTTCACGGCACTCCCTGATACTGTCCGTAATGACACTGCCTTTCACGATCGGTGGCATGCTTACCATCCTGGTTGGGAAATGCCAAAACTCAAACCGGAGCATCTTACCCAGCACTTAGGCTTTATTGCTGACTATATTGCGGAAATATTTCATAATGGTTTAAGGCCATTAAATTTTACTGATGCCTATGGCCAATACTTTGCCTTTGGTAATCACGTTGGCCAACGTGATCGTAAATCTTCAGTCAGGACAATTTCGGGGCTTATGAAGCTAATTCACCCGGATGGAAAATGCACAAAAGAAGAGATGACCGAATACATCAGCTTTGCTCTTGAAATGCGCCGGAGGGTAAAAGAGCAGCTCAAGCGCATCAACCCTATTGAGTTCTCGCGGGTTAATCTCTCTTATCTGGACAAGGAAACCGGAGACGAGTATGTCTCTGAATGTGCTGAACTGGGCGCGACAAAGTTGATACCCGATGGACCCCTTCCGCCGGGAGATATTTTCAGTATTGGTTATGATCCTACCGGCGAGCGGATGGCTTTATTTCGTATCCAGGTAATAGCCATGCCGGGTGCAGGAAAATTTCAAGTGATTGGAGTGACCTCCAAAGCGATTAAGGAAAGTGCTCGTATGGCCTTTGATTATTTGCGTGGGAATGCCAAGCGCATTGGGTTAGAACGTGATTTTGGAAGTTATGATTATAACATCCAGGTAATGAGCCCCATGCAGGGAAAAGATACAGAAGACCTCGGCATAGCCTTTTTTGTGGCCATCCTCTCGGCAGCTATCAGTAAAACTATTGCCCCAAGTATTGTAGTGCTTGGCCAAATGTCTATTCATGGCGTGCTTGGTCGAGTAGAGCGCTTAAGTGATCACCTTCGTGTGGCTATGGACGCAGGTGCAAAGGCGGTCATGATCCCCACCGTAAATGCCCCCGACATGGGTAACATCCCCACTGAGCTTCTGGATAAGATCCGCATTGATTTTTTCTCAGAACCGATGCAGGCAGCCTATAAGGCCATAGCAGAGGCCTGATATCAGTGATTTGTGATTTGGTGATTGTGGAGAAACCCCATACAAAAAAAAACGTATGTAAAAAGCTGATATGAAAAATTCTAGAAACACCTTTTTGGGCAGTGTAGATATGCTTTCCTTTCAGTAGGCTTACGCAGTGCTTTTGGGCCACTCAGGTGCTTAGGTACTTAGTTCTGAATTTCGTGATTTTTATGATAGAAAATTTTAAAACCTTTTTGGTTCCGGCTTGTCCGGATTAGGAAAGGGCAAACTCTTTGAATAAATCGGCTTTTAGGAAATTTGCCAGTTCCGGCATTTTTCCTAAACAGTTGGATAATATTCTTTGGCTTGGCCCTAATCGCTTGGCAAGCCTATAATGAGGGATTCCAAGCCTGTAATTCTAAATAGTGTAAGATTTAGTATTTGTCGAAATTGATCCTTATTATCAGCCTCGGTATAAGAAATAGTTGTAAACCACATCATATCCCCCTTAGGCAAAAAACAACAGATATTCATACAATAGTACATTATAAAAAAATTAGTGCATAAAATTTAATATATGAAATACTATAGACGTAGTAAAAAAGCTAAAGAGCAGAGGAAAAGGATTTATTTTTTTTAGGATAATGAACTATAAATATAGCCAAAAATTTAAATACTACACTTATAACTCGAGTTATAAAATTGGATTATGTTTCTGCTCGGGAGCTGACCAAACTCCTCCGGAGCAAAAGGAACAGACTTATCAATTAGCCCAAAAGATGGCCGAGCAGGCTCTTCTACTCCAGCGTAATCACTTTTTATTTTATAGGAATTAACCGGCAAATCTCGGCAAAGCCTCTACGATTTTGACCTTGCCTTTTGCTGTGGCTTTGCCCTTGCCCTTGCCCTTGCCCTTGCCTAGTCACTCGTATATCATCTAAAAAAATGATGAATGTGCCATAGACAGGGAACACCCCTTAGTTTATGCCCATGAAGGGCGCACATGAGGTGCAAGAGGCAATGAACAACCCGGAACTTGGCCTTCATCCTTACGCCGGCACAATGCCGGCTTCGCGGGTGAAACAGGCATCACAAAAAGCTCAGGTCATTCTCTACCCAGTCTTCGCTACTGCTCGATAATTTCCAACCGGAAGACATGCTGGTTGCCGCCAGTGTGGTAGGTGGTACTTAGTTAACCTGTTTGTATCCCGCCAGGTTAGAGAACCGGCCTAAGGATTACACTCTCGGCCAACTTTAGGGAAAAAAAGAAAATCGTCTTTATTAATTTGATTCGATTTCATGTAATCATTATGCGATATTTTCTTTTAAATTGCGACATTCGTTTTAAATGATGAGGGTATAAAATGGAAAAAAAAGAATTTGAAAAAAATTATAAATCATCAGGGAAAGTTGATCGGGAAATACTGCAAATTATAGCTCTTATATATGAACCTAAAATGATCACAGAGCTTTTGAAATGTATTGATAGCTTAGGATTTTTAAAAGAGCTTAAACATAAAGACAGATTTGCGGTCATTAGAAAGTTGGAAAAACATTTCATTGATATTTCCGAAAACAAACTTTTTATTAAAAAAGATATTATTGATTTTCTTATTAAAGATTATTGTTTAAAAAATCCTAATTTTAATTTCTACAGATCTCAAATTATCGAGATGTATCCTGCTGAAGAAAAAAACCCTCATTATTGGGGTAATGAATATTATATAGAACGTATTATTCGGGATTTTCGAATTGCCTTTTTTTTAGATGATAAAAAAAGTTTAGAGCACGTTTTTAAAATACATGACAAAGCAGTAGATAAAGGAAAAATTCGGTATCATGAGCTATACCTTACCTTATTTAACTCTAATTTTTCAGTTGAGCTTATGCACCAAATTCCCGATGAATATAAATTTAACATCCTTAAAAATTTTTATTTTAAAGATACCGCCATCCAAGTTATTTCCTATATAGAAGAAAATGTAAAAAATATTCGGAATAATCAAACAAAAAATAAAATGATGGAAATGTTGGCCAACCATTACTTTAACTTTGGTAACTTGGTAAAACTGGCCCAACTTATAAGCAATAAAGATATTGTACCAAACTTTTACGCCCCTTCAATTGAATTTTTACAGGGAAATATAGCTAAAGCAAAAAAACTTTACCTTTCTGAAATTAAAAATATACTTGGACGCAGCCAGAGAAAATATTGCCCTCCCGGAATACATGGGGTGTATTTTTCTTTGACCATGATGGCTAGCGATGATATTGAAAACAGTTTATTTCAATCGGCACTCGATAAGGGAATTAAAGAAAAAGACAAAATATATCAGATTGTTAGTGCTTATTTGGCTTCCAAAAGAGGAGAGGAAAAATATTATGATGGTTATTTTGAGAACTGCAATTTTTCAGCACATCAAGGGCCCATTGCCTATCTTTTGCTTTGGATGAGCAATAAAGAACTTATTGATGAAAATAAATTGATGGATTTAACTAATGAAAAAAAATATGCCGAAAGTATCAATTGTGAGTATCTCATTTATCAATGTCACACTGTATTAACGCTCATAAATAATAAATATAAAATTTCTTCTGATGAGAGAAAAAAAATGGCCGAGCTTGCCAAAAAATATTTTAATTTAACAAGCTTATTCAAAGAAGAGGAGCCATGGAAAAAATCATTAAAAATATTAAACAATATTGTGCAGGGAATGGGAGGAAAAACGGCCATTAAAGGTCAATCGGAAAGGCTCGTATGGTTTGTCGCGCCATACAATTCCGATTTAAATTTTTATCCGAAAGAACAGTTGATTGGTAAAAATGGAAAATGGTCGAAAGGCCGGCCTGTGGCCTTGAAGCGAATTATGCTTAAGCAAGTTGAATGTATGACTTCTCTTGATAAACAAATTGCCACCTGTATTAGCGAAGAACGGTTCACTACCTATGGACGATATTATGACACGGAATATATATTGGACACAGAAGCGGCCATGCCCTATTTTTTAAAGCATCCATATTTATTCCTTAACGACTCTCCTGAAACTCCGGTCGAACTAATTAAAGAAGAAATACAATTAATTGTAAAAAAGAAGGGCCCTAATTTCGGAATTTCATTCTCACATGATTTTGATAAAAATGGAATACAGGTTATCAGCGAAACGCCGACTCGTTTTAAAGTTATTGAAGTAACCGACATTCAAATGAAAATAGCCAAGGCCCTTGGCAAAAAGCATAAACTGATTATTCCCAAAGACACTGAATCAGAATTGAAGAATATAATCAGCAGACTTTCTGCAATGATAACGATTCACTCTGATATAAAAGGTGGCGGAGAAACAAAGATTGTTAATGTCAAAGCAGACATAAAACCTCATATTCATCTTTTGCCGGTTGGAGAAGGGATTCGCGCTGAATTTTTTGTTCGACCGTTTATTAACAAAGGACAATATTGTAAACCGGGTCAGGGGGGAAAAACAGTTATTTCCGAAATCAGTGAAAAATATAAACAAGCCAACAGGAATTTGAAAAAAGAAAAAGAATCCGCGGAAAAAATCATTGCACAATGTCCCTCCCTGGCAGTTCGAGGCAATTATAATGATATTTTTACTTTTGATACTTCCGAGGAATGTCTGGAAGCTTTACTTGAGCTTCAGAAAATAAAAGATGATATGGTCATAGAATGGCCTGAAGGCGAAAAACTGAGGATTAAACGAAAATATTCATTGGCTGATATGAATATCGCTGTCATGAAAAGGGACGACTGGTTTGAGATTGATGCATCTTTAAAGATCGATGAAAGTTTAATTCTCAGTATGCAGCAACTTTTTGAAAATGTGTCTCAGTCTCGGTTTATTGAGTTGAGTAATGGAGAATTTATTGCTTTGACAAATGATTTGAAGCATAAGATTGAGAGATTAAAAGGATACACATATCATTCAAAGGGTAAATTAAAAATTTACCCTTTGAATGCTCTTCCTGTTGATGATCTCCTGGAGAATTTTGAGGCGAGATTTGATATACACTGGAAAAAGCAATTAAAAAAAGCGCGAAATTCTCTCTCTTTTAATCCTGAGCTTCCATCAACCTTTCAAGCCGAATTACGACCGTATCAGCTTGACGGCTACAAATGGCTTTCCAGACTTGCCAACTGGGAAGTGGGGGCATGTCTGGCTGATGATATGGGGCTTGGAAAAACAGTGCAGGCTTTAGCTGTTATTCTTGAACGGGCAGTTGAGGGCCCGACACTTGTTATTGCCCCCGCATCAGTCTGTATTAATTGGATAAACGAGTCGAACAAGTTTGCTCCCACATTAAATACAATTCTATTCGGTTTTGAGGATAGAAAAGAGGTCCTTAACAATTTAAAACCTTTTGATCTTGTTGTATGCAGTTATGGACTTCTGTTGCAGGAATCGACGCTTATTTCTGAAGTTCAATGGACTACAACGGTCCTCGATGAGGCGCAGGCCATTAAAAATTTCAAGGCCAAAAGGACCAAAGCCGCTTTGAATTTGAAAAGTAAATTTAGACTTATCACTACCGGAACACCTATTGAAAATCACCTTTCTGAATTTTGGACTTTATTCAGTTTTATTAATCCGGGATTGCTGGGATCGCAGCAGGACTTCTCCGCAAAATTCGCCGTTCCCATAGAACGTGACCATGATAATAACACGCGTAATTCACTAAAAAAAATAATACAGCCATTTTTGTTAAGAAGAACAAAAACTCAAGTTCTGGATGAATTACCTCCAAAAACGGAAATCAACATCTCAATTGAGATGTCAAAAGAAGAAAGCGCATTTTATGAGGCGCTACGGCGGAATTCTGTTTTACAGATAGAATCAATGAAAGAGAAAAAGAGTGGAATGGTTAACCTGCAAATTCTTGCGGTATTGACCAAACTCCGGCGTGCTTGCTGTCATCCGGCATTAATAACAAACAAAGCTGATATTACAAGCTCTAAATTATTAATGTTTATAGAAATTGTTAATGAGCTTATTGAAAATAAACATAAAGCCTTAGTTTTTAGTCAATTCACCAGTTATCTAGCCATTATACGTGAAACCTGCGATGAAATAGGTGTCAAATATCAATATCTCGACGGTTCAACTCCCATAAAAGAACGACAGAAAAGGGTTAATGCTTTTCAATCCGGAGACGGCGATATTTTCCTGATTAGTTTGAAAGCGGGAGGACTAGGATTAAATCTGACTGCCGCGGATTATGTAATTCATATGGATCCATGGTGGAACCCGGCAGTAGAAGATCAAGCATCCGACAGGGCCCACAGAATCGGACAACAGCATCCTGTTACAGTCTATCGGTTTGTAACCAAAGGCACAGTAGAAGAAAAAATCATCAGGTTACACAAAAGTAAACGTGAACTTGTCGATTCCTTACTCGAAGGCACAGATGTATCAGGCAAAATGTCGGCAAATGAACTTTTTGCCCTAATCCAATGATATTGATATTAAAAAATTCGCGTGATAAGGGTTTGAAATAAAGGGTTTTTCTCAGGGTTGTCTAATCGATTTTTAGATAAAAAAACAAAGATTACCCTGAGAAAGAAAAAGTAAGCGCTTACGTCAACGGTAAAAATAATAAAGGGTATTAGTTTTTATACCATGCCTATGATATAATTAAAAATAAAGAGTGATTAAATCTTATATGATGAAGCAAAGGGTTTACATTGAAACAACAGTTATTAGCTACTTGACCGCACGACTAAGCGGGAATCCTATCATTGCCGGACGGCAAACCTTGACAAGGGAATGGTGGGAACATCGTCGCAAATTCTTTGAATTGGTAGTCTCAGAGTTAGTTTGCAAACACCTTGCAAACGCTGCCCATCGTCATCGGATCGAAGCTGTTGTTGAAAATGAGGGATATAGTTGCCCTGTGATCTGTACGTCCCAGCCGGCAGTGACGGCCGCGCAGCATAAATATGGTTTTTTCAAATACTACACTTATGTCTCGAGTCATAAATATGGTTTACTCAAAAAGGCGCAAGGCTGCGACCTCCTGATATTCCTTGCTCGCTACTGAGGCAAACTTATAGTTCCAATGCCGGTTGGTCTAAAGATCCTATTTGGAAACAATTTAATAAAAAAATATTTGTAAAATTTCATCCCGGCCGGTTTAAAATTAAAATTGTCAGGTTAGAAATGGGTTAAATTTGAAGGGGGAAGAGTCACTAAATCTTCGCACTATTTTAGATATTTTTTGAGAAAGCGGGCGGTGTATGATCTGTCGGCATACTTTAAAATTTTTCGGGGAGGTCCTTGGGCCACAATGGAACCACCTTTATCTCCGCCCTCGGGGCCAAGATCAATGATATGGTCGGCTTCTTTGATCACCTCCAGATTATGTTCAATGATCACTATGGTATTTCCTAAATCAACAAGCTGTTGGAGCACGTGCATTAACTTTTCAATATCAGCCGAATGCAGGCCGGTACTTGGTTCATCAAGAATATACAATGTCCGGCCGCGGTTCATTTTACACAATTCATAGGCAAGCTTAATTCGCTGTGCTTCCCCCCCTGAGAGGGTATTGCTCGGCTGGCCAATTCTCAGATAGCCAAGGCCCATATCCATAAGCAACTTAAAGGGTCTGGCAATTTTTGGAATTTTGGAAAACAGGGTTAATCCCTCCTCAATGGTCAATTCCAAGACTTGGCCGATGTTTTTTCCCCTGTAGGTAATGTTTAAGGTTTCTTCATTAAAACGAAGCCCCCGGCAGACTTCACAATCAATATACACATCAGGCAAAAAGCTCATCTCTTCCTTTATTCTTCCTCCGCCGGCGCAAGCCTCACAGCGTCCGCCTTTGACATTAAAGGAAAAGCGCCGTGGTTGATAGCCGCGCATTCTTGATTCCGGCAGTTGGGCAAAAAGCTTCCGAATCTCATCATGAAAGCCTATATATGTTCCGGGGGTTGAGCGGGGCGTTTTGCCTATGGGGGAATGATCTACCTCTAAGACGCGATCAAGATGCTGCCAGCCTTCAATATCTTGGCAGATATTTTCAGGAAGTGTT
>DAOURK010000221.1 GCA_030625085.1 Pseudomonadota bacterium | reverse complement strand
GAATAAATAAACGTGCATATAAGATTACCTATTTTAGAAGGTTTTGAGCTGGGCTTTCCAGTTTATTTATAATAATACAGTCCATGCTTTTGACGATTGGGTATAATTATGACGATTAACAAAGGTGTGAAAATCGGTGTTGAACATTATTGTCTTTTTGAAGAAAATCGGAAACTCACCACCATAATCCGTAAACAAAATAAGGAACTTCGCCAACTGAATGAAGAGCTGGAAGAAAATGTAATCACATGCACTGAGGACTTACTGAGCCAAAATAAAATAAATTCCTTATCACAACAAGCGCTCAGGTATCTTCCTGCGCCGGTGATAGTTTTTGATAGTCAAGGTACAGTTACCCTGGCCAATGATCGAGCCCGGGAACTTGTGGGAAAGCCTTTATTAAAGGGCAGTGCCGGTGATTTTTTCCCTGAGCCGATTCTACTAATAATCCAGCAAATATTGGAGGGCCATAATAAACAAAAGGAATATAATGGGGCCCTTTTCCATAACCTTACAGGAAAGGCCCTAGCCGTTAAATTTTCAACCATCGATCCCAGGGATGGCGCAATCTTGCTGTTACTTCCGGAAGGGAGGGAAGAGCCATGAGGAATTGTACAAAATCCTTAAGGAGTTATAATATTTTGCTGGTTGATGATGAGGCCTTTATTCTCAAGTCCCTCAAGCGGTCCTTGCTAGAGGAGGAGAAGGTTAAAAAATATAATATCTTCACTGCCCAAACACCGGCTAAGGCCCTTGAAATTATGAAAGCCGGAAAATTCCATCTGGTTATTTCCGATCAACAAATGCCGGATATGCCGGGAAATAAATTTTTGGAATTGGTTCGAGCCGGGTTTTCAGACACCATAAGGATAATGTTAACCGGCCAGGCCAGTCTGGAAGTGGCTATCAAAGCCATCAATGAGGGCCGGATCTATCGTTTTTTAACCAAACCCTGGGATAATTTTGAGCTGGCCATTACCGTTAGTCAGGCCTTAAACCAATATGATCTTGAGGCCAAAAATCGATATTTATTAAAAAAAGTGAATCAACAGGCCTGTACTTTTCAGCTTTTGGAGCAACAGCATCCAGGCATTACCAAAATAAAATCCGATGATGAGGGAACCATTATGGTCCCTGATTTGGATAAAATTACCGACCAGGAACTTAATGAAATCATTGCTCAGTTCGAATAAATCGCCGTAAATTAAGGAGTAAAAATAGCCATGGCCGCGCACTCAATCTTACTGGTTGATGATGAAGCCAGTATCCTAAAGTCCTTGCAAAGGCTTTTTGTAGAAGAAGAATATCAGATCTATAGGGCCGATGCTGGAGACAGGGGCCTGGAAATATTAAAAAATCATTCCATTGACCTGGTTATTTCCGATCAAAAGATGCCCAATATGAGCGGTTCGGAATTTCTGGAAAAAGTCTTCCGGCAGTATCCGGACACCATGCGTATCCTTTTAACCGGCCATTCCGACATGGAATCCATCATTTCCGCCATCAATAAGGGGAAAATATATCAATATATTGCC
This sequence comes from Pseudomonadota bacterium, assembly GCA_030625085.1. Taxonomy (GTDB): domain Bacteria; phylum SZUA-182; class SZUA-182; order DTGQ01; family DTGQ01; genus DAOURK01. Next base: position 3,560 of record DAOURK010000221.1, on the reverse strand, counting down.
AAGCCATGGGATAATGAAAGTTTAAAAATCACCGTAAAAAAAGCCTTAGCTCAATATGATCTTATTCGGGAGAATAAAAGGCTTCTGGAAATCACCCAGAGGCAAAATAAGGAACTAAAAGAAAATAACGAATTGTTGGAGGAGAGGGTCAGTCAACGGACCCAAGAGCTTGATAAGCTCTACAAAGAATTAAAGAAAAATTTCGTTGAATTTATTCGAGTATTTATCCATTTAATCGGCGGTTTTGACAAGCAGCTTGGCGAGCACTGCAAAAGAGTGGCTTTTATCGCCAAATCAATCGGCCAAAAGATGTCCCTTACTGCCAAAGAATTGGAGCAATTGGAAATAGCCGGTTTGCTCCATGATATCGGCATGGTAACCATTCCCAAAGAAATCCAGTCAAAACCCATGTATATTTTACATCCAAGAGAAAAGGAAATGCTCAGACAACATACCACCATTGGGCAGGCGGCCATCAGCACGGTTCAAAACCTATCTGAAGTAGGCCTTATTATCAGAAGCCATCACGAAAACTTTGAAGGGGGAGGATACCCTGACGGGTTATGGGGAGAAAAAATCCCGAAACTGGCCAGAATTCTTCGGGTGGCGGATGAATATGATCAACTAAAACAAATAAAGGTAGAGAATAAACCAATCTCAAACCAAAGATGTTTAGAATACCTTAAAAGATATAGAGGGACCTTGCTGGACCCCAATATAGTAGACTATTTCTTTCTGGTTTTACGCGATTTACGCGATAATAAGGGGGCTAAAAATAAACAGAAGGAGATCTGTTTATCTGTTGATAAATTAAAAGAGGGTATGAAGATATCCAGAATGGTAAAAACAGTAAATGATGCCGTAGTCCTGCAGCCTAACACTATTTTACAGAAAGAAGAAATTGCCAGCCTGGTCTCGTTCAAAAGCATGAAGGTTATTGTTGAGGATCGAATCTATGTCTATAGCTCCTGAAACCGGCCGGACTTTTTTCATCTTTTTTCATCCATGCAAGCCATTTTCCCCCTTGGGAGTCAGGGGAAGATAAACCCGAAAGGTTGTTCCCTCTCCCACCCGGCTGTCAACCTTAATTTCTCCTCCATGTTTATTGTGAATAATATCATAGGCCATGCTTAAGCCTAAGCCTGTGCCCTTGCCCACCCCCTTGGTGGTAAAAAAGGGCTCAAAGATGTGAGATAGATTCTCCTCGGAGATGCCGCATCCAGTATCACTAACCTCGATCAAAACATGACTGTTTTCCGAAGCCGTCTTTATTCGTATCTCTCCTTGATTTTCAATAGCATGAGCGGCATTGACCAATAAATTCATAACCACTTGATTGATTTTTTGCGGATAGCACAGGACCGGGGGAAGCTCGCCAAATTCTTTGGTTAAATTGGCCTTATACTTTAATTCATTCCAAACAATATTGATGGTGCTTTGTATGCCCTTGTTTAAATCGGTTTCTTTCGATCCTTCTTCCGCCTGATGAGAGAAGCTTTTCAGATCGGCCACGATTTTCCTGACTCTGTCTGCGCCCTCCAAAGATTCTTCAATCAAAGCGCCAACATCCTCAAAAATAAAATCCAGTTTAAGTTGTTTATGCGAATTTTCTATTTCTTGTGTTAAACCTTGCACTTCCGGATAATCCAATTTTTTTAATTTGGACATTATATCCAGGCCTATCTGATCATGTTGCTGAATTTTACCTATATATTTTTGAAGCGTGCCCAGGTTGCTGCCAATATAGCCCATGGGATTGTTAATCTCATGGGCGACCCCAGCGGCCAACTGGCCGATGGAGGCCAGTTTTTCCTGCTGCAGAAGCTGACTTTGAGTGGATTTTAGCTGATCAAGAGTTTCTCTTAGCCCCACTTCGCTTTTCCTTACCTGACGATCCATTTGATGTTTATAAAGGGCCATCTCAATGTTAGTGTGTAAAACTTTTATATCAAAAGGCTTAATTATATAACCAAAGGGCTCTGAAATCTTGGCCCGCTCTAGGGTTTCCATATCTGTGGAAGACGTAAGATATATCACCGGAATATCAAAACGAGCCCTGATTTGTTTTGCTGTTTCTATGCCATCCAGGCCGCCGGCCAAGGATATATCCATCAGCGCCAAATCCGGATGTAGCTGAGCAGCTTTTTCAATGGCCTCCTCTCCAGTGGTGGCCATAGCCGTAGCTATGTATCCCAGCTTTTCCAAATTCTTTTTTAGATAGGCGGCGAATACCTTCGTATCTTCAACAATTAAGATCCTGGCCCCTTCCATTTTTCCCCCTTTTTAGTTAGTTGCACAAAGAATATTTTCAACATCCTCAATAAACTTAGCAATTAAAAGTTCAAGTTGGTCTATGGCTTGTTTGGCTCCCTGTAATTTTTCTTCCTTGCCCATTTGTTCCAATTTTATTACCAATTCGATCATGTCCGAAACCTTAAATAAAGATACTGCGCTTTTGAAACTATGAGCAGCTTTTTGAAGACCTTTACTATCATTATTTAAGATTGCCCCTCGTATAGTTTGTATATCGGCTAAGTATTCTTCCAGGAATAATTCAAAGATCTCTTTAAACCAGCCCATGTCCCCGCTGAAAGATTCAAGAACACTGTTAAGGTCGATCTGTAGGGCAGGCCCAATCTGTAAGTCAGGACTAAAAGACTTGGATGATGATTGATCAACAGGTTTTATTTTATCCTTGGGGACATCCTTGCCGGAAATTATCTGTTGAATAATATCCATTAATTCAGAGGGTTTAACAGGCTTGGAGATATAGCCGTCCATGCCGGCCTCAAGGCATTTTTCTCTATCTCCTTTCAGCGCATGAGCAGTCATGGCCATAATGGGAAGATGTTTCCCTGAAGATTTTTCTTTCTCCCGGATAATCAGTGTGGCCTCAAAGCCGTCCATAACCGGCATCTGCACATCCATTAAAACCAGATCAACCGAATGATCTTCAAGCAATCTTAAGGCCTCCCGCCCATTTCCGGCCACAAGCGCTGAGTATCCTAGATTACCCAATAATTTTACAGTAAATTTCTGGTTGATAAGATTATCCTCAGCCAATAGGACCTTTAGCCTTTGTTTTGGCCCATCTTCCCGAATAGTATGCCTGGTAATGAGGCGGGACCGCCTTAAGGTATCATCTGTCGGCCCCTGCCTCAATACATCCTTGATCATTTTAAAAAGCTCGGCCTGCTTGATCGGTTTGCGAAGATAACCCGAAATTTGCGCCTCTTTACAACGCGCGCCATCTCCCCTTTGGTCCAAGGAAGTAAGCAGAATAATTTTTGTCTCAGATAATAGATCATTTTTTTTGATAAGCTCACATACCTTAAACCCATCCAGGCCGGGCATTTGGAAATCTAAAAGAACCAGGGGGTAAGGATTGCCATTCAGCACAGCTTTTTCCAACTGCCTTACTGGGTTTTCGATATAAGGAATCTTTCTGAGTTTACTAAGCCTTTATATACGTAGGGTAAGAGGGTATGGAGCGGCTTAAATAACTCCAATAAAATCAACTAGTTACAGCGCGGCAAATTTCTGTAACTTGTTGATTTTAT
>DAOURK010000233.1 GCA_030625085.1 Pseudomonadota bacterium | reverse complement strand
AGCATCCAGTTTGGAGAATATCATCGTCTTCTCTCGAAAAGATTTCCTTTTGCAATCTATTACCGCACAGATAATAAAGACATCATAGTTTATGCTGTATTGGATTGCCGTCGAAATCCAGCATGGATTAGAAAGAAATTAGAATAAAAAATAGCTAACACCCGGTTGGCAAAAAGACATAAATTAGTCGATCTTGTGGATTGCAGACAACTGGGCACATACAAATAGCGTATATTATTAAAAAAAAATGCCGAACCAAGACGTTGGAGGCGGACGTGGTAAACTGCTGCGCTCTGCTCCGCAGTTTACCACGCAGCTCAACCCGTCGTTATTTGTTTAATATTATTTAAATTTTAAATATAAATTTAAGGGTTGAAAAGAATAATATGACAAAATATTTAACTATGGGAGTGGTTGGTAAGTCACTAAAAGAAAACGAAAAACGAGTAGCAATTCATCCGGAACATATAGAACTTATCCCAAAGCAATTACGTGAACAAATTACTTTTGAAGAAGAATATGGGTTGAGATTTGGCATGGATGACAATACCATAGCCAAACTTACATCAGGGCAAGTTGCTTCCAAAGAAAAAATATTAAAAGGGTTTGATTGTGTGTTGATGCCCAAGCCTTTAGCAAAAGATTTGTTTCAAGTTCGAGATGGTGCAATTGTGTGGGGTTGGCCGCATTGCGTACAACAGAAAGAAATTACTCAAGTATCAATTGAAAAAAAATTAACCCTTATCGCCTGGGAGGAAATGTTTATCTGGAGCCAAACAGGTGGTAAACAGATGCATATTTTTTATAAAAATAATGAGATAGCAGGCTATGCCGGTGTAAATCATGCCATAAGTCTTATAGGAGTTACCGGTAATTATGGAAAAGCACAAAAAGCAGTGGTGCTGGGCTATGGATCGGTGAGTCGGGGAGCTATATATGCATTGCAAGGTCAAGGATTTAAAGATATCACCGTCTATACCGATTTCCCATCAGCAGAGGCGCGGGATAAATTGCCTGGTATTCCATTCAAACAAATAAAGAAGGATGATTCAGGAAATATGGTTGTAGTTGAATCTAACGGCACTACCCGTCCTCTTTCAAAAGCCTTATTAGGGGTACAAATAATTGTTAATGCAGTCCTTCAAGATGTTAGCAATCCAAAAATGTTTGTATCCGCGGAGAATGCAGATAAATTGATGAAAGGCACGCTTATTATTGACATAAGCTGTGATGAAGGAATGGGTTTTTGGTGTGCTAAACCAACAAGCTTTGAGAATCCAATGTTTGAAGTGAATGGTATATTTTATTATGCAGTGGATCACTGCCCAAGTTGGTATTGGAATTCTTCCTCATGGGAAATTTCAGAAGCATTGCTTCCTTATTTGTCCGTAGTTCTTGGGGGACCAAATGAATGGGAAAAAAATAAAACCATTTCCAAATCAATAGAAATAGATAAAGGAGTGATTCTAAATCCGAAAATCCTTTCCTTTCAAAATCGAGAAAAAGAATATCCACACCAAATTTGTTAATGAATGTATAGAGAAAAGAGTGTGAAAAGAAAAAAACTTATCATCATGGCCATTTGTCTTTTATTTTTTATCTGCGGCTGCACCAAAAAAAAGGACGAGATACTGACCTTCACTGTTGGGGGGGCGCCTTCCGAGGTTGCCTTATGGGAAAGCCTGGTTAAAGAGTTTGAGATGCAATCCGGCCTGAAGGTAAATTTTTTGCGCCAACCTACAGATACTGACCAAAGACGCCAGGGCCTGGTAATTTCCCTCAAAGCCAAAAAGGCTGATCCTGATGTATTTTTAATGGATGTGGCCTGGGTGGCGCAGTTTGCCGCCTCCGGCTGGCTTGAGGAGTTGGATGATTATACACAAAAAAACAAAACAAACCTTGATGTATTTTTTGCTAAGGTCCTCAATTTGGCTGATAAATATAAGGAAAGGTTAATAGCCTTCCCTGTTTATATTGACGGCGGACTCCTCTATTACCGAAAGGACCTCCTCGAAAAATATGGCTATTCAAACCCGCCCTTTACCTGGCCGGAACTGGTGGAATATTCCCTTAAAATTCAAAAAGAAGAAAGAAAAAAAATCCGCAGTTCTATGGTTTTGTCTGGCAAGGCGCCCAATATGAAGGGTTAACCTGCACCTTCCTGGAATTTGCCGCCTCAGGTGGGGGAGGAATACTCACTGATAATGCTGATATAGAAAAAATTATCTTTAATAGTTCCCAAAACAGAAAAGCACTTCACTATATGCATGACCTTATTCATAGGTATAAAATTTCTCCTCCCAATACCTTTACTGAAATGAAGGAAGAAGAGGTAAGAATGTTTTTCCAACAAGGCAACGCCCTGTTTGAACGAAACTGGCCTTATGCCTGGGCCTTACACCAAAGCCCAAATTCTCAGGTGAAAGATAAGGTGGCTATTGCCCCTCTGCCTCATTTTTCAGAGGGTGAAAGTGTCTCCACTCTGGGAGGATGGCACATAGGTATCTCGAAATATTCTGATGCCAAAGAGGAAAGCTTCAAATTCCTCTCCTTTGTCACCTCGTATGTAAATCAAAAAAAACTGGCTCTTCAACTTGGCTGGAACCCGGCCAGAACAGATGTTTATCAGGATAAAGAGCTGATTGAGAAGATGCCACATTTGGCCTCTTTGCGGGAGGTGTTTGAGAACGCTTACGCTCGCCCTCCCCTCCCCTACTATACACTCATTTCCGAGGTTGTGCAGCGCCGGGTTAATAGTGTCTTGAGCGGCAGGATATCGCCCTCAGAGGCGCTTTCACGCGGGCAGATAGAAATCCAAGCGATTATAGACAGATACAAAAAAAAATAAATATCCATTAAGAAACATATTGAAATTATAAATAATCATATTATCAAGTAGTTATAAATGTATTTGTTAAAAATATACTTCAAAAATACAAAAAAAAATAGCACCGGAAAATTATATTTCAAAACATACCGAAATAAAATTGCAAAATGGACTCAACTGCCGCCGAGTTTGGATGGATTGGAGCTTTTACAGCTTATTGCCTTAGCATGTGGAGGAATACATTTTTCAAATCGTATTCCCGATTTAAAGTCCTTGCTTAAAAATTCTTATGACTATGCGCAGCTCGAATTCATGCTGACACCGCATTTACCAATCGATGACGTTACTAAAAATATACCCCCTCTCTTTGGTTCCGGAATTCAAATAAATAAAACAGGATTAGTTACTAAGATAAAACCTAAAGATTACCGTTTTCTCCCCCCTGAAATTCCTAAACGCAATCTTGCGCATGGCACAGGAAACACTCCCTACTTTTTTGTCGGATATGGTCCTGAATTAAAACCCGTGCACCCAAATATTAATTTGGATTTTTCAGATCCTTTTTTCAGGGTTACCCGGTTTCATGCATTGTTTGGCAGTGAATTTCCAATAACAAATCCGATAACCTTCTTAACGCGTCTTAACACAAGGGCTATCCGCTTTTCACGCTTTCCGGCAATACAAACCCTCCATAGGCTTTGTCATTTGTTTAATAAATATTTATCAATAAATACGTCTCGATGGACGGATAAAAAAAATGATTTTGATCAGGAATGGTCATTACTTTATTTATGGCAACAGCGGGCAATACTTCCCATACTTGATGCGGTTCGCCATATGATGGATGCTTTTCCGTACGCAAGCGAGCCCTTAAAGATGCCGGGGGTAATGCTTTTGAATCGACCCGATCGTTTT
>DAOURK010000144.1 GCA_030625085.1 Pseudomonadota bacterium | reverse complement strand
CATATCCACTGTAAGGGGACTGCATACCATAACCGCCATAGCTACTGCCATATCCACTGTAAGGGGACTGCATACCATAACCGCCATAGCTACTGCCATATCCACTGTAAGGGGACTGCATACCATAACCGCCATATCCACTGGACCCATATCCGCTGTAAGGGGACTGCATACCATAACCGCCGTATCCACTGGACCCATAGCCGCCGTAACCACTATAAGGGGAGGACATACCGTAACCGGCATATCCACCGTAACCGCCGGCTCCAGCACCATACATGCTCATCATGGGATTCATCATCATCCCTTGCATCATAATGGGGCTTGAAAACATTTGATTCATTGCCATTTGTCCCATCATCATGGGATTAAGGCCACCAAGTATTTGGGCTTGGGCTACAGGAGCAATACTCCATACTGATAAAATTGACAAGACAAAAGTGCAAAGTAAAAATTTTTTCAAAAACCCGCTTTTTTTCGTTTTCACAGTGTCATCCTTTCTTTGTTCCTCTCCCCCCTAAAGGTAATAGGTAAAAAGAGGATTTGGAAAATATGTTATTACTACTAGTGTAAAAAACTTGATGAAGCTAAAATATTTTAAAAATCACCTCCTTTTTAAGGTACCTCTTTGACACCACTGTTTTATGGGATATATTTTTTTAGTGATGTGGAGGGCATTTAATGTGGTTTTTAGTATAATTTATTTCCGCGTCTGAAAGACGTAAATATTTTGGAACTAATGTTTCGACTGCATCGTATTTTTTCTCCATGAAGCGGCTTAATCCTAGGCCGGCCACTATCGATGCTTTCGGTAAATTATGATAAAAAGGAGCAAATATGCCCTTATGGCCAAATTTTGTTTGAATTGTTGTCGCATATAATTGTGAACCATTCCCTAAAAAAATGGTTTCTTGTGAATGATCTAACTGATCAATCATATATAATGGAGGCACGGTTTTTTCGGGAATTATCATATCCAATTTTCCATCAACCCATTTGTATAGGGCGGTAAAAACTTCTTTTTTTTTAGCATCAATCATAGGACAAATGAAGCGGTGAGAAACACATGAAAGGTTGCAAGATAAAGTCTCCAACGTTGATATCCCTATGATGGGTTTTTGAATGGCATAGGCAAAAGCCTTGGCTGTACTTACGCCGATTCGAAGACCAGTGAATGATCCCGGGCCAAGGGAAACTGCAACAGCATCACATTCTTCTGTTGATTTATTTGTATCAATAAGAATCTGATCTATCTCTTTCAATAGCCGTTCAGCATGACCGGTTACATTATTCACCAGGGACTCAGCCAGAATCTCGTGCTCATTCACCAAAGACACGCTTCCTGCCATTGTAGCAGTTTCTATACCTAACACCATCATAGACTGGGTGCGATTCCCTCCTGAACTACTGTTGGTAATTCTTGAGATATGGGTGAAATTGAAGTATCAGACTGTTTGAACAGGAAACATTAAAATAAATTTTGTTCCTTTCGGTTGATAGTCTTCAACACTGATGCTACCGTTGTGATCATTAATGATCCGATGAACAATAGCTAAACCAAGCCCCCGGTCTTCTTTTTTGCTGGAAAAATAAGGCACGAAAAGTTTGGCTTTATTTTCAGGTGATATTCCTTTCCCATTATCACAAATGTGTATGCCTACCTTAGACGTAGTTCGATCATAACTACTTACTATAGTTATATTTTTTTTAGTCAGATTACTCTCTATTATAGCATCAATTGCGTTATCAAACAAATTGATAAAGACTCTTTTTATTTGCTCCCGGTCAAGGTTGATCATCGGAAGATCTGGTGAAAATTTTTGTTTGAACTGAATATTTGGATACATTTGCTGATATCGTGAAATAACTGTATTAAGCAGATCATTAATGTCTTCGAGCTTAAAATTGGGGACAGGCATCCTGGCAAATTGAGAAAATTCATCAATCATTGTTTTTAAATCATTTACTTCCTGAATAATCGTCTCTGTACACTCTTCAAAAATATCCTTATACCCCTCTGCCCCTTCATAGAATTTTTTCCTTAAACGTTGTGTGCAAAGCTGAATTGGCGTTAAGGGATTTTTAATTTCATGGGCCAGACGGCGTGCTACTTCTTGCCAGGCAGCTACTTTTTGTGCTTTCATCAATTGTGTTAGATCATCAAAAGCACACACCATTCCCATATATCGGTTTTCTTTGTCAAGGAGGATTGATACACTGGCCAGCAGGTTGAGCCCTATCCCTTCTATAGGGAGATGAATTTCTTTTTCATAAACTGCTTTTTCCCTTTTTGCCACATCATAAAGTAAAAGATAGAGTGTCTGCAAATTTGGAGTATCAAAAAGGGTTTGATAATGAACCCCTATCGGTTCTTTTTTAGAGAGGCGCAGCATTTTCGTGGCTGCCTTATTGATGGTGGTAACCTTCCCATCTCTTCCAATGGTAATAACTCCTGAGGCTATGTTTTCTAATACTGTCTCAATATAATCTCTTCTTTGATCTAACTCCAGGTTGCTTGTTTGCAGACTTTGATGGACTGAATGCAGATCATTCGTCATTTTATTGAAGGAGGTGATGAGCATTCCTATTTCATCATTTGCTTGAGCCGTAACTTTATAATCCCAGTTTCCTAAAGCTACTTTGCGTGTTCCTTCAGCCAGTTTTTGAATGGGAATGGTTATGCTTTTGGCCAGATAGATACCAAACCAGGTAGCTGAAAAGATAATTAATAACGTAATGAGCAAAAAGGTTATAATATAAGTACTTTTGACCGGAGCTTTAAAAATTTTTCGCTGTTTGTATTTTTCATATGAATTTTTAATATCATTGATCTCTTCCATGAGACTGTGGGGATCAAAAATGTTAAAAACTAATGCTCCGACAACATCTTTTTCCCTCCATTTGGAAATAATTGGAACAACTCCATCGATTAAATCACCTTGATAGGTTTTTCGAATAATGGAAAATTCCTGGCCTGCCAATGCTTTCGTCACCAAGTCTGACACTGGATTAATAAAACGGCTTTGAGGTATCCTTTCATTTTCAAGGTGGGCAATTTCTTCTTTGGTAGAACTAAATATCTTAACCACGCCTAGGTTAAAATTTTCCTGGATTTTTTTTATCGCAGATGTTAATTCATCCTCCTTGCCTGTGTCGAGTAAGGCTTTTTTAGTAATAGCTTTGCTTAATTCACGGGTTTTACTAAAAGCATTTCCTAACTCAGTATCATAATAGATTTGCGCCACTTTTAAGGCTTTTCGTAAGGGTTCTTCATTTTGTGCAGTAAACCATCTGTCAACACTGGTGTTAATTAAATCACTGGCTACCAGAAAAAGTAAGACACATGGGATAAGAGAAAATCCGACAAACGAAATGATTAATTTGGTACGAAATTTTGCTCCTAAAACATTACGTTTACGCTCAAAATATAATTTTACCAGATTCCGTGACACCAGCAAAACAAGGATTACCAGGAGGATAATATTGAGATTTAAAGCTACCAGAATTAAAACATTGTCGGCAATATTAACATGGGTCCGCAATTGATAAATGATTGTTTCAGTGGCGGTTAAAATAACAATCAAAATAATGAGGCCAATAATGAGCTTCCATTTTTGGCCCGTGCCGTCAATTTTTTCAGCTTTTTCCATCTTTTATAAAATCCATGAATGAATTTATTCTTAGTCAAAACCGCCGACAAGATCGTGGTAATTTACTTGATGTATCAATTTGGTAGGCATGTATTTTTTTTGGTGGTATAGATTTTTAGATAAATAATTTCATAACAGATATTCATACAATAATACATTATAGAAAAATTAGTGCATGAAATTTAATATCTGAAATACTATAGTAAAGGTGTAGAATTTGCAAATGTTTAATCAGTGAATTTAGGCGGTATTCGTAAGCTGACCCATGGGGTATCAAAATCCCAAAATGAAATATAAGACAACAAATAATTCAAAGGGAAAGGCATTTTAATACATTTCATTTCAGCCTTAAGCCTGATTTGGTATTTTTTACCAGGGTGTATCTTTTGTGAAGGCACAAATTGGAGTGAATCTATACTGGCCATCCATTTTTTCATCTCTTCTTCGTTTCCGGAAATTTTCACTTGAGGAGAAATTCCATTATCTATGGTAACCCGGTATTCCTTTTTCAGGGTGTCATACTTTACTCGATGTTGGATTAATTTTTTTACAACTTTTTTATCAAACCAAAACAAATGGTGTTTCCTTAATTCAATATAATATTTAAATGTTGTAGGGATCCCGCTATTAATGGCTTCAGTGATTCCTTCAGTGAAGGCGCCTTTCACTTTGGCGTTGATACAAACATAATTATTATTCGTAATGGTAAATTCTATAATTTTTGCTCTAGAAAACCAAGCCGAAGAAGGAGTAACGAAAAAAAATAAGGATAAAAAGAGTGGGAGGAAATATTTTATTGTCCAATTATGCATGCTTTACCTCTGGATTTTTTATTGATTGATTAACCCAGCTTTTTCATCTGAAAGAATAATGGTAAATTCTATCAAAAGTCCGAAATATTGTAAATATTTATTTCTTAAAAACTTGTTGACGCAATAGAATTATTTCTATACAATAATTTTTCACTTTTACACCTGCCGCATTAGGAATCACAAAGCAAAAAAATTAAGGCTGTTAGTAGATCAAATTACATAAGAAGAGACTCATGAGCAATGATTTTTTAGGTACCTATATCTTAATTCTTCATTCTCACATTCCCTATGTTCTTCATCACGACCGTATGAATGAAGAGTGGCTTTATGAAGCTGCTGCAGAAACCTATATCCCTTTGCTTAATATCTTATACCGGTTGATTCGAACGGGGATTTCACCTAAAGTCACCATTAATATTTCACCTGTACTGGCCGAGCAATTAGTTACGAATTACTTTAGGGAAGAATTTCAAAATTATTGTGATCAAAAGATATATTTTTCCTGGGAAGAAGAGAAAAAATTTACCTCAAATGATCCCATGATGCAAAGGCTGGCTGTGCTATGGAAAAAATTTTACTACAAAACTAAACGGCTTTTCCAGGATGAATATGAAGGAAATATTATTAACGCCTTTCGTCGTTTACAGGATGAAGGCCACATTGAAATCATAACCTGTGCAGCTACCCATTCTTATTTCCCGGCCCTTTCCAAAGATGTCAGTATCAATGCCCAGCTTCGCATGGCCCGATTAAGCTATGAGCGTCTTTTCGGGAGGTCTCCTGCTGGTATATGGCTCTCTGAATGCGGCTACCGTCCTTCTGGTAATTGGTCGTTTCCTCTCACGAATCGCAAACACCATCAGGCTTATTATCGACCGGGGGTTGAGGAATTGCTGGCCAAAAACGGCTTGTATTATTTCATTGTTGATCAAGAACAATTTCAGAAAAGCTCCTCGGCCGAAGTTGAGAAAATCCCTTGGAGCACCTATTATCTCGATAATTCTCATTTACAGCAAACCCCTGTCACTTTGTTTGTTCGAGACACAAAACTTTCTGCGCAGATCTGGAATTTTGATGTCGGATATCCGGGAGAGGGCGAATATCTTGACTTTCATAAAAAGCATTGGGGAAGCGGTAATCGTTACTGGAGGATTACTGATAAACGCTTGGATATGGAGTATAAAAAAGTCTATTCTCCTGAACCGGTTAAAGATTTGATTATACAACATGCAGGTCACTACAAATGGTCTATTAAAAGGACCCTTAAGAGTCAATTTTTCAAAACCAATAAAGCAGGCTTGAAAGTCGCTGCTTTTGATGCTGAATTATTTGGCCATTGGTGGTTTGAAGGGCCCACGTGGCTTTATGAGTTGTTGAAATGGATTCATAGTGATCCGGAAATAAGTCTGCTTACCTGTTCTGCTTACAGGGAAAAATATTCTTCTTCAGAATATGTCCGGTTACCCGAATCATCTTGGGGTAAAAATGCCGACAGCAGTACCTGGATCAATAATGGGCTGGAATGGGTATGGGAGAGGATTTATTCGGCTGAAGAAGAAATGTGCCGTTTGGCTAGTCATTTTCGAGATCAGAAAGATGCTTTTCTTCAAAGAATTCTTCGCCAGTGTATCCGGGAATTACTCATCCTTCAATCTTCTGACTGGGAGTTCATGATTTCCACCAATAGCACTAAAGATCATGGGAGCAGAAGGTTAGTCGAACATCATGAGGATTTTAAAAAACTTGTTCAACTGGCTTATAAATGGGAACAGGATTCAAATATAGGCGATAATGATATGAATTTTTTGAAAGAATGTGAGGATCGGGAAGAAATTTTTGCTGATCCCGATCCCGATTGGTATCTTCAGATATAATATTTATTTCCTTATATTCACTCTATTCATTAACTATTATACTTTTTATCCTCTCCTTTTTTTTCTATGCGGTAGAGGCAATAAGGATTATTAAAAAACGAGCCGGTAAAGCAATAGGCCGTAGATTTACAGCCTCCCCGGCACACATAACCATATTCACAATCCTTGCAATCACCTTCCAACATACGGGTATGAAAATCTCGGTTGTAGGAAAAGCCTCCAGGCTTGTTCCAGATTTTGGCCAAAGGTTCTTGGCGCACATTACCCTCAATGAATTCCGGCAGGGTAGGCATTGATAAACATCCCTTAATGTCTCCATTGGCTTCGATGCCAAGGGCTTGTATCCCCGCAAAACATCCGCTCCAGAAAGGGAGCCGACCGGGTGTGCTGGTGCGCAAGGATTCCTCATTTTGGCCAAAATAGCCGATGTTGTCAGCGACATCCAACCTTATACGTTGATCCTTGCGTGCCCGGAGCACAAATTGTTCAAGTTTGGAAAGGTCTTCCGGTTGGATGACAAAATCGGAGTGCTCACAAAGCCTTCCACGGGGAACGCCGATTTGAAGCTGCCAGATATCCACCTGTTTTTCAATGGCGATCTGTTGAATCCCATCTAACTCATCCAGGTTATCCTTGCAGATGGTGGTGACCATAGCTGAGGAGACACCATTTTGTCGAAGCAGATCTAAAGCATTCAGAACTCGTTGAAACGACCCCGGCTTCCGCCTCATTTTTTGGTGAGTTTGCTCAAGTCCGTCCAGACTTACGGCCACATTGCTCAGGCGGGCCTTTTTAATCCTATCCACCAAAGCTTGATCCATGAGATACCCGTTGGAAATAGCGTTCACCTTAACCCCATATTCTTGAAGACAGAGGGCCAGATCATCCCAATCTTCCCGCAAAAAAGGTTCCCCTCCCAGGAGCGTCAGGAGTTCACAACCCATTTTTCCCAATTGACGACAAAAATCCATGGCCTCTTCATGGTTAAGTTCTTGCCCTCGTTCAGGTCCAGCCTCGGACCCGCAATGAGCACAATTCATATTGCAGCGCAAAGTCAGCTCCCAGACTACATTGCGGGGGTAATATTTAATTTTATCGAGATAATACTTGGGATTTTCCTTCAATAGTTTGAGAATATAACGCATTGTTAATCTCCTGATAAACTTGTTCTGCCTCAGGCAGAAAACAAGGGTTTAACCCTTGAGCCCTAAAAAGCCAGCATCCTCCCCGGCAGATGGAAACATGTTCACATTGGCTACAGGTTGAGGGAAGCCCTGAGGGTACATTTTGACGAAATGTACTAAATTTTTGTTCCCAAATATCTTTAAGGGAATCGGTCCGACAATTTCCTTCCTTCAGATTAGAGGCCTTCGACAGCGCACAGCCCACCACATCTCCCTCTTGGTTAATACAAAAGGTATTCCAGCCGCAGCCGCAGAAAAATGGAGTGCTGCGGACCAAGGGTCCCAGAGGACCCAGATAGCCGAAAACCTCGCCAATTTCTACGGCAAAACCTCGTCTCCTGGCTTCCGGAACAAACCTCAAGGCGTTTTTAACCAATTCCGATGAGTTTCGAGCCGGCCGGCCGTGCTGGAAGAGTAATGGTTGAAGCTGAAGACTGTGGGCGCCGGCACGAAAAATTTCTTCAGTCATCTGCGGAAGTTCCTGAAGATTTTCTTCCAGCAGGATGGTGGATACGCCAATAGAGGGTGCGCCCAGATCATGAAAAAATTCAATGGTACGAATACCTCGCTCGTAACTATCTTCAGTTCCACGAAGGTGGTTTTGCGTATCTTTATATCCATCCAGGGTAATGACCAAAGAGTCAAAGCGCGTCTTTTCCAAGGCCATAAGATTTTTTTCCGCAGCCTGGGCGTTGGTGGTCAGCCCCACTTTCAGTCCTCTTTGGTGGGCATGTTGGCCAAGAGAGAAAACATCTTTGCGCAATAAGGGTTCACCACCGGTGATAGATAAAAATTCACACCCAAGTTCAGCCAGATCATCTAAGATTTTTTTTGCTTCATCAGTAGTTAACTCTTTAGGATTGGCCTGCTGAGCCGTTGTTTCGCAGTGAGCACATTGGAACTGGCATCTATCTGTACTCAACCACTGCACGTATTGAGGTTTTAATTTCCCTTCCCGCCAGGATTTCTGATATTGAGTCAATATTTCTTGTTGGGGTGGAGTGGGTGGAGTCTCGCTTTTATTGGGTTGGACATCAATTTTTTGAAAATTTGTAACTTGGGGCTCATTATCTATTACTTGTGGTTCGCTATCGGCAATTTTTTCCTTCGGCATACTTTTACCTGATTCCTCTTTTTTCCCCTTAGCTTCAGACCCTTCTTTTTGGAAAATTTTTTTTATTCCTTGTACAAAAGGTTCAACCACATCTAGAGGGAAGGGGAAAACAATAGTAGAGCCTTTTTGCATAGAAATATCTCGTAACGTCTGAAGGTAGCGCAATTGTAAACTTTGGGGGCTGCTGGACAGAATTTTACCAGCATCTGCAAGGGTCTGGGCTGCCTGATATTCTCCCTGGGCATCTATGATTCGAGCCCTCCTCTCCCTCTCGGTTTCGGCTTGCTTGGCCATGGCTCTTTTCATTTCTTCCGGCAGGGTAACTTCCTTGATTTCGACAATAGGAATTTTGATTCCCCACTGGCTGGTATGCTCACTGACAACCTGCTGTAATTGCTGGTTGATTTTTGACTGCTGGCTTAGCAGATCATCAAGCTCCGCTTGGCCGAGAATATTACGCAAAGTGGTCTGAGCGATCAGAAAAGTAGACTGATAGATGTTTTGAATACCAATGACCGCCCGGGCCGGATCACTAATGAGGAAATATACTACTGCATCTACGGTTACCGGTACATTGTCCCTGGTCATGATGTCTTGTCTTGGCACATCTATTGAGACGAGCCTTAGATCGATTTTTTTCATTCGGTCAACCAGAGGGATAAGAAAAATAAGTCCCGGTCCCTTGGTTCGTAATAATTTTCCTAATCGAAAGATAACCGCCCTCTCGTATTCTTTCATAATTTTAAAGGTGGACCCTAAAAGGGCAATGGCGGCTATAATAATAAGAAACGTCTTTAACAATCCCAACTGCATTTTTATGCTCCTCCTTATTTAAAAGAAAGGGGGAATAACCTTTCCCAGAAGATTTATGATAAACCAGGCCAGGCCCAATATGGATAATAGAGAAAAGAACAAAGACAAAAGGCCATAGAGGGATAACCAATGAATTTTACCTTTACGCAGGGTTTCTCTCCCTTTTCTTCGCAGATTAATGGTTTTAGAAGCATCGGACAGGAGCCAATAGCCGTCGCCGTTAACCAGAGGGTTGAGAATGATTGTCCATCGAGTATATTGAAGAATAAGTAGTGGAGTAACAAAATACTCCCAGGGTGGATAATAAAGGACTACATATGCCATTACGGTGTTGAAAATAAGGTCCATGAAAAGCCCGGCTGAGTTGATTAATAACCGGATGTTTCGTGGAAGGCACCAGGCTGCCTGAGTGTCAATGTATACCGCCGGAAAGAACCATAAGTAGGTAAATCCCAACCTGGGCGGGAAATAAGGCTTGGCTGTCATATAGTGCCCCAATTCATGCAAAATGATAGGTATGATAGAGATTAAACCAATTAATACCCCTTCATACCAGTGATTGAGGTGGACAGTACTGGCCAGATTTTGAAAATATTCAACTTGTATGATTCCTAAAAATAAAAAGAGAAAAATGAAGGGGGCCAGATGAATGTCATCTTGCAGCTTACCTCTGGTTATTTTCCCTTGTCTGGAAAGAACAATGGCGCCTTCTTTTTCCAGATTGAGCAAAAGAGAGTGAATCTCTTTAATCTCAATTTTGTACTTTTGGGCCAGATTTTTTGTTGATGCTCCGGCATTCATTTCAAGTAAAAGTCGTAAAGTTAGCCAGTCTACATGAAACAGCCCCCGGCGGGGGGTCCTGACCCAGATGGTCCCGTCATCCAGGGGGCCATATTCAAAGCGGAAGCAGAGGCGATAATTTTCTCTCTCCAATTGAGGTGCACTAGAGATGGTTTGTAGTGAAGGATGATCCATTTTTTTATTTTTCCGGGATACCCATTATTTGATTGTACCATCATACTGTATTTGTGATTTTGGTCAAGAGGATTTTGAAATATTTATCTTACAGGGCGTTCATTTAAAATAAATCTTATGAAGCCGGGCAAAATGAAATTTAGGTTTTTTTTAAAAATTACCCGAGATATAAATAGGGTTTTTGTTAATAAACTGGAGTTTTGGAAATTTTTTTAGATAATATAAATAGGGGAAAACAGAGGTAATGGTATGAAAACAGAGAATGATCAATGGGATGATAGCCCCGAAAATAAAGAATCAGGAGGGGCTTCTCCTAAAAATACTATTTGGAAGCATCTTTTTTTAATTTTTCTTTTAGCCCTTATTTTCTATGAGTTTTTTCTTTATGGAAGTAAGCCAAAAGAGAGGATGGAAATTCCCTATAGCGAATTTAAGGAAGAGTTGGCCGGCAGAAATATTAAAGAAATTATAACCCGTAATGAAATAATTGAAGGTGAATTTATTCAATCAGTTTTTATGCCAAGCTCTTCGGGCAAAGAGGAGGGAAAAGAAGCTGAATATTTGTATTTTACTACCCATATTCCGGAATTTGGCGATCAGGATTTGATGCGGGAATTAACCGAAGCGGAGGTAATTGTAACAGCCAAAAAAGGAAATGAATGGCTTTTTAGCCTGATGATTTTTGTCTTGCCATGGGTTTTTATTTTGGGCTTTTTTTGGTATGCATCCAAGAAATTAAACAGCACCCAAAATACATTGTTTACTAAGTTTAATAAGTCCGGGGCCCACTTGTATCAAAAAACAAAAAGTATTATTACTTTTGATGATGTAGCCGGCTTAACTTATGCTAAGAAGGAGTTGATGGATATTGTTGCTTATTTGAAAGAACCGGGTCGCTTTGAGCGATTAGGCGGCAAAATTCCTCGTGGTGTACTTTTGATGGGCCCGCCGGGTACGGGGAAAACTCTTATGGCCAGAGCTGTGGCCGGCGAGGCAAGCGTTCCTTTCTATTCTATTTCCGGTTCGCAGTTTATTGAAATGTTTGTTGGTGTGGGTGCGTCTCGGGTAAGAGATTTGTTCGGCAAAGCCAAGAGAAATGCTCCAAGCATTATTTTTATTGATGAAATCGATTCAGTGGGGCGGTATAGGGGGGCAGGTATTGGAGGAGGACAAGATGAACGGGAACAGACATTGAATCAAATTTTGGCTGAGATGGATGGTTTTGCCGAGCATCAATCAGTGGTGGTTATTGCGGCTACTAACCGTCCTGATGTTTTAGACCCTGCTTTGATCAGGCCGGGGAGGTTTGATCGTCAGGTGGTTATTGAAAGGCCGCATAAAGAAGGGAGACTGCAAATTTTAAAGGTCCATACGCGAAAGGTGCGGCTTGCCCCAGACGTGGATCTAACCATATTGGCTCAGGGGACACCCGGGTTTTCGGGGGCGGACCTGGAAAACCTCATTAATGAAGCGGCCTTGGATGCAGCCAGAGAAAATAAGGATCAGGTAGATATGGAAGATTTTGAGAGGGCCAAAGATAAAATTCTCCTGGGGGGATTGAGAGATGATTTATTAAGCGAAGGGGAAAAAAAGGTTGTGGCCTTTCATGAGGCAGGCCATACTTTGGTGGCCCGGTTTTTCCCTGATTCTGACCCTATTCACAAGGTTACCATTATCCCCCGGGGGCGTTCCTTAGGAGTAACCGAACAGCTTCCCAAAGAAGATAGGTATAATTATTTTCAATCCTATCTGATGCACCGGTTGGTTATCAGTTTGGGAGGAAGAGCTGCAGAAAAATTGGTCTTTGAGGATGTGACCTCGGGTGCGGAAAATGATTTAAAGCAAGCCACTCAATTGGCTAAACGAATGATTTGCCACTGGGGAATGAGCGAGCGCTTAGGGCCGGTGTCTTTTCAGCATGGAGAGGGGCATGTATTTTTGGGTAAAGAAATTGCCCAAGAGAAGGATTATAGTGAACGGACGGCGGTGATTATTGATCAGGAGGTCAGGGCTTTACTTCAGATTTCTTTGCAGCAAGCAGAGGAAATAATAAAGCGAAATCGTCATGTTTTGGATAGATTGGCTCAAGCCTTGATGGAAAAGGAGGTCCTTGGAGAGATGGAGGTAGAGAAATTGCTGTCACGAATGACGCGGAAAAAGAAAGAGGCTCAGTTGGTCTCTTTAACAAGCACGGATAAAAATCCCACAGGGCTTTAGCAATTGAGTAGTTAAGGTACGTGGAAAAAATAAATTGTCCCAAAATTCGATCAATTCAGAGATGGTGGAATATCAATGAACCACTTCTCTAATCCAGGCATTCGTTGTATCTGTTTTTCATATGGTGCCATTTCCTTTTTACTCAATTTTA
>DAOURK010000059.1 GCA_030625085.1 Pseudomonadota bacterium | reverse complement strand
CAATAAGTTATCTGATGATAACATAATTATCCCGGCACGTCGAGTGGCCTTCGACCCACCCTGATTTCCTTAAATTGTTTACGAAAACTTGTTTGGATGTCCCTTATATATGGGCTATTTCAAGCTGGTCGGGAATCGCTGCATTACCATCAATATCTTTTGTATGGTATTTTTCTATTTCTAAAAATTCTCCCTTATCCATATCCATATAAATTTCTCCCAATAGCCATAATTGATGCCCTCGTAAACAATCATTTTTAAAAATTTGGGATTTATAAATTCAACAAGTTATGTTGTATATATATCTCCATTTTGGACTTTTTACGAGACCATCATATTAATAAAATTATAGAATTAAAGATGTTATTTTCTTTTTCGACTTCCCCGGGATCTTAAACCGGTTAAAACTTATAAAAAATTTGAGTTATAAATAAAAATATGGGCTATATGGTGACCTCATAAATTTATAAAACTTATAAAATTAAATAATTACACCTAACTTTGACGAGGCCCAGATATTGGTGGGCTAACACTTGATTAATCCATTGATTGGACATAAAATGAGAGTATGATTCACATAACTCAGGCTATTGTAATCGATGAGAGGGAAATTCATTTAGAATTTGTTCGTGCCTCAGGGCCGGGCGGACAAAATGTCAATAAGGTTGCCACCTCAGTACAACTTCGTTTCGACGTGGAAAATTCTCCTTCTTTACCTAAAGAAATTCGACTTCGGATGATTCGACTGGCAGGAAAAAAAATTACCTCGGATGGAGTGCTCCTTATCGAGGCCAAGCGGTTCCGTACGCAAGAAAAAAACCGTCAGGATGCAATTGATCGTTTGATCAAATTAATCAGCAAGGCATCTGAAAAACCTAAATCCCGCCGTAAGACAAAACCAACGCTCGCATCAAAGAAGCGCCGTTTAGATACTAAGCGTCACCGAAGCCAAATCAAAAGCAGGAGGCGATCCATTCACGATTACGATGATTAGCACTACTTACTGAAGAGACAGGAATTCATTAAAAACTAGATATTAAAATTGCTCATTGGTTCTTCTGCAATTCTGTTATAAAAAGTAGCAAGTCGACAAAAATTCACTTCGCTAGACGGTCGGCTTTTTTAAGCTCCTAAGCTTCCAAAAGCTAAATTACCGAATTCCTTTCGCCCAAACAGCGGCAATTTTTATCGCTTTTGTAGCTAAGAAGCTTTACAAAAAGTCTCCCTATATCGCCCAGCGAATATTTTGCCATCTTTCATTTGAATAAAATCAATCATGAGAATTGCTGCCGGTTCTTATAATTTATTGACAATCAGAAAACTCTTTGATACTATTGACCAAACGTGGATCAAAATAAAAAATTTTATACTATTTTATGATATGTAATATGACTACTAAATAAAAATATGACGAACCTCTTAACACTTAATAGGCACTTAGTTCTGAATTTCGTGTTTTTTATGATAGAAAATTTTAAAACCTTTTTGGCTCCGGCTTGTCCGGGTTAGGAGAGTATAGTGTATTATGGAATTAGATGATTTGATGGTTTCCAAAGCTATTATCGAGCGCTTTTCCCAAAAACTACTCAATTACTTAGAAGTAGATGTGGCCATTGTGGGTGCAGGACCCGCAGGGCTCATGGCCTCTTATGCTCTCGCCAAAAAAGGATTAAAAGTGGCCGTTTTTGAAAAAAAATTGAGTGTCGGCGGTGGCATGTGGGGTGGAGGGATGATGTTTAATGAAATCGTAGTTCAGGAAGAAGGAAAAAAAATATTGGATGAATTGGGCATAGACAGCCAAGAATATAAGGGGGGATACTACACGGCTGACTCAATACAGGCAACCACGACCCTAGCTTCTTACGCCACCAAAGCAGGAGCCAAAATTTTTAATCTTATCTCAGTTGAGGACGTCATGGTCCGCGGCGAGCGTATTGTTGGTTTGGTATTAAACTGGACGGCAGTGAATATGGCCGGCCTGCATATTGATCCCTTAAGTATTAAAGCCAAAAGACTTATCGATGCTACCGGCCATGACGCTGAATTGGTTAAGATTTTACGCCAAAAATGTGGCGCCCGTTTGCTAACCGAAACAGGGGAAATCATGGGTGAAAAATCAATGTGGGCAGACCAAGGAGAAAAAAGTATCCTTAATAATACCAAAGAGGTCTATCCAGGTGTATTCGTGGCAGGCATGGCAGCTAACGCGGTGTTCGGAGATCATCGGATGGGCCCAATTTTTGGAGGGATGCTGCTTTCCGGTAAAAAGGTGGCCGATCTTATTTCCATGGAAAAATTATAATTAATCGGGAGAGCAAATTTTGACTACACAAATCAAACAAGCAAGAGCCGGCCATCTCACCTCGGAGATGGAAAAAGTGGCCCAAGAAGAAAGGGTGTCCCCATCTGCCATTATGGAAGGTCTTGCCCATGGGACCATTGTTATCCCCTATAACCGAATTCAACCAAAATCGTGTATCTGCGGCATTGGCACAGGCCTACGCACGAAAGTGAACGCCAATATAGGTACCTCAAAAGACGATCCTGATCTTGATCGGGAACTGGAAAAACTGGATGTTGCTATTGAGGCAGGCGCTGATGCGGTGATGGATTTAAGCACTGGCGGGGATATTAAGCTATTGCTGAAAAAAATTTTACACACCACTTCTGTCCCCATAGGAACTGTGCCCATTTATCAGGCCGCCATCGAATCAATTGAAAAATTTGGGGCCGTTGTTAAGATGCCGAAAGAAAACCTTTTTCAGGTTATCGAAGAGCATGCCAAGCAAGGTGTAGATTTTATCACCATCCATGCAGGCTTGACCATGGAAGCTGTGCAGCGGTTAAAAAAACAAGGTAGATTAATGGATATTGTCAGCCGCGGCGGCGCCTTTTTAGTTTCCTGGATGATCCATAATCAAAGGGAAAATCCCCTTTACGAATATTTCGATCAATTGTTGGACATTGCCCAACGGTATGATCTTACTCTGAGTCTTGGAGACGGTCTTCGTCCCGGGGCTCTGGCCGATGCTACAGATCGGGCCCAAATCCAAGAGCTAATAATTTTGGGAGAATTGGCAGAACGAGCCTGGGAGGCAGACGTACAAGTGATGATTGAAGGGCCTGGGCACGTACCCATGGATCAGATTAAAACAAACATGATTTTACAAAAACGGCTTTGTAAAAATGCGCCTTTTTATGTACTCGGCCCACTGGTAACCGACATTGCTCCCGGCTACGACCACATTTCCTCAGCTAT
This sequence comes from Pseudomonadota bacterium, assembly GCA_030625085.1. GTDB lineage: Bacteria > SZUA-182 > SZUA-182 > DTGQ01 > DTGQ01 > DAOURK01. Next base: position 24,122 of record DAOURK010000059.1, on the reverse strand, counting down.
TGGTGCAGCTATTGCTGCACAGGCAGGAGCAGATTTCATTTGCTATGTTACTCCATCAGAACATCTTAGGTTACCCACAGCAGACGATGTACGCGAAGGGGTAATCGCAGCGCGCATCGCTGGACATGCAGCAGATATTACCAAAGGGGTACCTGCAGCCTTAGAACGTGACAAGCAAATGTCCATTGCCAGAAAAGCTCAGGATTGGGATGCCCAAATTCAACTGGCTATTCATCCAAAAACCGCAGAAAAATTGCGGAAAACCAGTCCTCCTCTAGAGAACGGGACCTGTACTATGTGTGGAGAATTTTGTGCTATCAGTATAGTTAAAAAATTTTTTGATCGCCAATAAACACCTACTTTTACTGGTGAATAAAAATAATACACATGAATAGAGATAGGATTTTTCATTGTCCATCCTTATAAAAAAGCTTTATGATTGTTATTTATACGCTCTTAGCCTACCCCGGGTAAAAAAAGAGACCGACTACCTCAGTAAAATCACAGCCTCCCTTAATGGCGGAATCGATATACTTCAATTTCGCCTAAAAGAGGGAGCTGACCGACAAAGACTGGCCTTAGGCCGGCAAATTCTACAACTAACCAAAGAGAGAAAAATTCTCTTTATCATTAACGACAGATTGGATCTTTGCCGGATTATGGAGGCGGATGGCCTTCATCTTGGACAAGAAGACATACCTCTGGTTGAAGCCAGAAAAACTTTAGGGCCACAAAAAATTATCGGCATCTCTACCCATACATTAGACCAAGCTTATCAAGCTGAAAGAGAGGGAGCGGATTATATTGGATATGGCCCTTGTTATGGAACCAATACGAAAATGGATTTATCTTTGTTAGTGAAGAAAGAAGAAATTACCGAATTGCGGCAAAGGTTAAAAATCCCCTTTTTTGTTATTGGCGGTCTTTCATTGAAAAATCTGGCCCCCATTCTTTCTGCCGGAGCCGATCGGGTAGCCATCTGTGCCGGAATCTATCAATCTGCTGATATTCCGGGAACAAGTCAAAAAATTAAAGGATTGCTTAAAGGCAACTATTCTCCCTCCCCCACTCCGATTCTGCCCTGCCATGGGGAAGCAAATCTTAGCAATATTTTTGATAACACCTTGCGGGATGGGGATGAGTCCCCCTTGGCCAATCAAAAGGAAAATAAAAAAGAGAGTTTCAAAGAAGAAGGGTCCCAAAATTATTTTCATCATCCCATCTCAACAATGGGAAAGAAACAAAGCAAGGGGCAGTCCAAAGCGTTGACTATCGCCGGCTCTGATTCTGGAGGTGGCGCAGGTATTCAAGCAGACCTGAAAACCTTTACCTCATTAGGGGTCTGGGGATTATCCGTTATTACTGCACTTACCGCTCAAAACACTTTAGGAGTGCAACAGGTCTTCAATATCCAAAAAAAATTTATCGAGCAGCAGTTAGCCTCTCTTTTCAATGATATGGGGACTGATGCCGTTAAAACAGGTATGCTCTGGAGCCCGAATACTGTTGAGGCAGTGGCTGAATGTCTCGAAAAAAAAAACATCCCCCTGGTGGTAGATCCCGTATTAGCTGCCAAACGGGGTGAAGCATTGCTCCTGCCCAAGGCCATACCAATTTTAAAAAAACGCCTGTTTCCTCTGGCTACATTGGTAACACCAAATATCCCGGAGACCGAGTTACTTACCGGTATTTTCCCGATTACCACGAAAGATATGGTAAAGGAAGCAGCAAAAAAAATCACTGATATGGGAGCAGGTAATGTCCTTATTAAAGGAGGGCATTTTCCGGGTCAAATCTTTGATCTTTTTTTTGATGGAAAAGAATATATTTTTTTTAAAAAAAAGCGATTTTCAAGTCCTCATCTCCATGGTGTGGGCTGCACCTTGGCGGCAGCTATCACTGCTTATTTAGCTTTAGGGCTTACCTTGCTTCAGGCTATTCAACAAGCCCAAACATTCATTACAACGGCTATCCAACATTCCTTGCCCCTGGGCAAAGGAATTGGCCCGGTTAACCCTAACCTCGGCAGGCTGGAACCAAAAATGTAAATAGTCCAAGGGAGGGCACAGCCCTGCCGCACATCTATATCTTTGAAATATTGAACATCAATGACTTATGATTAAAAAGTATGCGGAAAAATTTTTACAGATTGCCTGCCAGACCTTGATATGACAGCAACTAAAATTCATGCGTCATAGCTGGGGAGGGGAAACAATAAATAGGGGATGATAGAATAGAGGTTAATGAATATTTTTAGAAAAAAAATAAAATCATGCAGAAAAATAAAAACATATAGGAGCAGAAAATATGCCATCACTAATGGTGGCCGATGAATCCGGACAAATTTATGATCACCCCTATTTGAAGTTAGCAGCCAAATCCGGCTATCAATTCATTCATCCACAGCCTGAGCACTTAATTCCACTTCCTTTTGGCAGCCAGCTCTTCACTATGCCTGGCCGTGTCCCGGTGGGGTGGGATAAAAAAAAGCAAAACTTTGCCCCTTGCAACCACCTAGTCATCAATGGGGGGGGAAAACGATGTTTTCCGGTGGCTGCCTTTTTATCACCCGGATATTTACGAACTTTGCTCCCAGCCACCAAAAATACATCGACACTACAGACAACTCTTCCTCTATGGGCATACTGTGCCGTAGGTTGGAAAGAGGGAAATTTTTTTGCAACTGCCCTTCAGATCGACCCTAATCCTCACTGGCACCCCAAATTTTTTCAAGATGATCAAAAGACAGCCGTTGCTGTACATAACTTTTTACGCGAGAAGCCGAATAATCGCCTTCTTCAGCAACTAGGCCGATGCGCTTTGGAATATCATTGCTTTGCAGCCAAAAATCTTTTCCTGAAACGATGGGAGTGCCCTCTACCTACCTCCCCGGCTTGTAATTCCCGATGTCTTGGATGTTTATCACTCCACCCTGCAGGAGATTGTCCCTCTTCTCAGGAAAGGATTAAATTCGTCCCTTCAGTAGACGAATTGGTGGAAGTGGCCTTGCCTCATCTCAGCGTGGAAGACAGCATCGTCAGTTTTGGTCAGGGTTGTGAGGGCGAACCACTTTTACAAGCAGATACCTTGCTTAACACTATCCGCCAACTTAGAAAACAAACCCGACAGGGTATTATTAATCTCAATACGAATGGTAGCCTCCCTCACCAGGCCGAAGAGTTATATAAGGCCGGCTTAGACAGCATTCGGGTAAGCTTAAACAGCCTGGACCCTATCTTTTATAATCGCTATTATCGTCCCGTCGGTTATTGTTTTAATGATGTTCTGGAAACGTTAAAGAGAGCCAAAGCATACAAGGTTTTTACCGCTATCAACCTCCTAATATTTCCTGGGATAACTGATCGCCAAAAGGAGTACGAAAAACTTTTCCAATTTATTAAAGAAACCGACATAGATCTTATACAAATGAGAAATCTGAACATTGATCCTGATCTCTATCTGCAAAAAATGAAACCACAGGAAGAAAATTTAGGGGAATTTATACCTATCTGGAAAATTGTTGAGACCTTACGAACTACCTTCCCCAAGCTTAAATTGGGATATTTCAATCAGCCTGTGAAAGTAATAAATGGGTCAAAATAGCCATAGACAAGATGCCAAGCCCATCCCTGGCTATAAAAATTTTCCTTATCATGCCATCAATGAAGTTTATTACTTAAGGCAATATTCAGGACCTCATCCACCCGATCTACATAGAAAAAATCTATCCCCTTAATCAAGTCCGGAGCAATTTCATCAAGATCCACCTTATTCCGGGAAGGAAGAACTATTGTCTTAATACCTGCTCGCTTGGCAGCTAAAACCTTCTCCTTAATTCCACCAACTGGCAGTACCAAACCGGCTAAGGTTATCTCTCCGGTCATGGCCACACCCTTTTTCACCGCTCGGCCACTCAAAACCGAAGCAATAGCTGTGGCAATAGCTGTTCCTGCTGAGGGACCATCTTTAGGGATAGCTCCGGCCGGAACATGTATATGCAAATCACTTTGCTCATAAAAATCATCTTTAATTCCATACAAATGGGCTACTGATCGGATATAAGATAGTGAAGCCTTCACTGACTCCTGCATTACATCGCCCAGTTGGCCGGTAATCGTTAACCCTTTTTTCCCCGGCATTTGCAAAGCCTCAATAAACAAAATATCTCCCCCGCTTTCAGTCCAGGCAAGACCGGTAGCCACACCAGGGGTGGATGTACGTCTGGCTGACTCGGGGAAAACTCGTTGTGGTCCTAAATACTCTCGCGCTTTCAGCTCATTAATCACCTCTACCTGCTTCAATTCTTCATTTGCTACCCTATACGCCACTTTTCGGCAAATCCTGGCAATTTCCCTCTCCAGGTTTCTTACACCAGCTTCTTGGGTATAATTAGCAATAATATTCTTAATGGCTGCTTCTTCGAAAATAATTTGGGCTTGTGCTAATCCGTGTTCTTGAATTTGTTTAGGAATTAAATACGTTTCAGCAATATTAATCTTTTCTTCATTAATATAACCCGGGAGACGCAAAACCTCCATTCGGTCGCGTAAAGCAGGATGAATAGTTTGCAACACATTGGCTGTAGTGATAAAAAGGACCTTAGACAAATCAAAAGGTAAATCAACATAATGATCCATGAAACTACCGTTTTGCTCCGGGTCAAGAACCTCTAACAAAGCAGAGGAGGGGTCCCCTCTAAAATCTGCTCCCACTTTATCGATTTCATCCATCATAAAAACAGGATCATTTGTTCCAACCCGTTTCATGCTCTGCAAAATCTTTCCCGGCATGGCCCCTATATAAGTACGACGATGCCCTCGAATTTCGGCCTCATCACGCATACCGCCCAAAGATATACGAATAAATTTTCGCCCCAGTGCGTTGGCAATGGAGTGCCCCAGCGAGGTTTTGCCTACTCCGGGAGGACCAACAAAACAAAGAATAGGGCCCTTCATATCCTCCTTTAACTTTCGCACAGCCAGATATTCAATAATCCGCTCTTTTACTTCCTTAAGATCATAATGATCTTGCTCCAAAATTTGTTGAGCCTGGGACAAATCAAGATTATATTGAGTTGATATTCGCCAGGGGAGATCTTTTATCCAGTCCACATAGGTCCTAATCACAGCATATTCCGGGGTCACATTAGAAATAGACTCCATTCGGCTGATTTCTTTTTCAGCCACCTTTCGCACTTCATCCGGTAGGTCCAGCCCCTCCATTTGCTCGCGCAATTCCCTGATCTCTGCATCCTGGGAGCTACTTTCTCCCAATTCTTTTTTAATAGCTTTCATTTGTTCGCGTAAATAATATTCCCGTTGGGTTTTAGAAATTTCATCTGCTACTTCGGACTGAATTTTTCCCCCTAACTCCAAAATTTGTACTTCCTTATTCAACATGCTCAATACCATTTGTAACTTTTCTTCCAATTCCGTTAATTCCAAAATTTTTTGCCGCTCCTCAGCCTTGATGTTAATGATGGAAGCTATCATATAGACAACAGAAAAGGGATCATCTAAATTTAAAACTGCAGACCCCAATTCGTCAGGCAGATAGGAACTTATAGAAACAAGACGCTGAAACTTATCATTTAAATTACTTAATAAGGCTTCGACACGATTGGTTCGAATATAGGTCTCGGATATAACCTCAATGCGACCAATCAGACAGGGCTCACTCTTAATAATTTTTTCCAATTGAACTTTTTTTAAACCTTGCACCAACAGTCTCAAACTGGAATCCGGCATTTTAAGTAACTTCAAAACTCCAGTTGCCGTTCCTATAGAATATATATCATCAAAATCAATATCATCTTTATTGAGTCCTTCGGGTTTGATTAAAAAAGTACCTATGATTCGGTCCTTTTCCATAGCCCTTTGAACGGCAGCAATGGATTTCTTCTTTCCAATTACTAAGGGTGTAGCTGTATATGGTAAAACTACAGTATTTTTAAGAGGCTGTAGCGGAACTTGATTTTCAATTTTATTAAAATGATAATTTTCTATATTATTAAATTCCATAAGCCAGATCCTTTAATTACGTATTATTTACGTATATTTTTAGTTTATCATGCCTTTACTCATCAATCAATATTCTCTATTCAATTGTATAGTCGTCCTGCCTTAAATATTTTTACTACATTTAGGCAAATTTATTATTAAAAAATTATCCTCACAAATAACCCGAATTTTTTACTTATTTACCGTATAAAAAGTATGAATTATTTTCTTAAATAACTCATAATTTATTCTGATTTGATGTTTGTGAGAAAAATAATTCTGTCTCTCAATAACGTCGTCGGCTTTTAAGGAGGAAATAGGAATTTTTGTTGTTCTTTTTTACATTATTGGAGAAGGGTTATTGGAAATAGGGTGGGAGGTTATTTAATTGCTAAAACCATTAGTTTTTTATAAACTTTATTCGGCAGAAATTATACTTTATATAATTTATTTTACTATAATCCAATGCTTGTTGTAATCTGATCTAAATATCTTTGGCATAAAAATTCGCTGCAATTAGCGCAAAATTTCATTCCTTTTTCATAAACACAACAATAATAAATCGGACAAAGGCCCCAAAACATTCTTCCCTTTTGTTTGCGACATCCAAGACATTGATCTTCATAAAACCGGCAATCCGCACAGTTTAAGCCACAAACAGCCTTTACCGCATCTGTGTCTTTTGTTACAGTAATATTGCTATTGCTTTCATTACTGATTTGGCTCTTCATCTAAATATTCCCCCTCAGAGAAAATAAAACAAACGGTGAATATTCAATGGGCGCTGTTTTACTAGATACCTTATGATTTTTTTTTAAAAAAATAAAGAAATTTTTTAAATTCTGATTTTTTAATCCTACCCGATTACAGTCGCCAGACTTTGAGAAGAGAAAAAGGTTCACAAAAGAAAGGCTTTCCAAGAAAACTTTTAGCGGGCACTTTTTTTGGACTTGGCTATAGCTTCCAATTTCTTTTTGGCAATTTGAGCCTGTTCGGATTGTGGGGCTTTTCTTATGACTCGATCCAATAAAATCTCAGCTTCCTCGATCTGGTCGAGGGCATAAAAAGCAAACCCTTGCTTAAGCAAAGCTGAAGGCACTTTACTCCCCTGAGAATACTTTTGAATCACTTTCTCATATTCTAAAATAGCCCTTTCATATTCTTTTTGCTTATAAAAGGATTCGCCAATCCAAAATTGTGCATTATCAGCCAGATTACTATTGGGATACAATAAAAGAAATGTTTGAAATTTTTCCCGTGCTTTTATTAAATCTCCCCCAACCAAAATTTGATGAGCATCTTCATAAGCGTTTTTTTCATTATCTTTGTCAAAAGGCTTGAAAAAAGTGGACAGATGTTCTAATTCCTTTTCTTCTTGGGAGGCTAATCGATTTAAACTAAGAGATAATTCTTCAATCTTCTTTGTGGTTTCCTTCTGAAATTGTAAGTGATTTTCCCTTTCGTCCTCCAATTTCTGCTGCAAATTTTGATATTTCTGATCAAAATTTTTCCATAAATTTACTTTTTCCTGCTCGGCTATAAAATAAGCTTGAACCTCTTCTTCCAAATTCTCCAACTTAACTTCCAAATCAGCTAACCGTTTGATATCATCAGGCACCTTAGTCTGCCTTTTTTCTAAAAGTTTCAAACGATTTTCAAAATCATAGATCTGATTGGCTAATGTATTAACCCTTAAAACTACCCTATTTACGTGGGGCTCCAAATCTAAGGGTTCCCGCTGGGCAGCACAACTCCACATAAAAAAAGCCAACCCAAGGCATAGCCCCACCTTCCACCAATTCAACTTTTGTTGGTCAAAAATTAGCATGTCATTTCTTTTTCTGGAGGCTATACTTTTCCCAGATTCTTAAAAGACAATCTTATTTCTCCATAAGTATCATATGAGAACGTCGATTTTTAGCCCAAGCCTCTTCATTATGTCTAGGGTCTATAGGCATTTCCTCTCCATAGCTGATAGTAGAGAGCCTGTTAGATGAAATCCCTAAAGAAATCAGATAATTCTTCACACTGGCCGCCCTTCTTTCCCCGAGAGCTAAATTGTAACCCGTAGAGCCTCTCTCATCACAATGACCCTCAATCTGGATTTTAACATCACGAAATTTTTTCAATAAAGAAACGTTTTCAGTCAATATGTTACGGGATAGGGGGGTTAGATCAGATTTATCGAAAGCAAAATGAGTATCTTTTAACATGGAACTATCGAAAAATTCTCCTTCAATACCCGGATATTTCTTAGCTACGAGGCTTTGCTCTAAGTCGGTCTCAGTGACTTCTGACTGAAAAATACCCGTTGGCTTTTCTTCAGCCTCGATCTGACCCGGCTCCACTTTCACTTCCTCTTTGATCTCAGGGGTCACCATGGGCTCCATCTTTGTTTTCGTTTTAGAAGCACATCCCCCTACCCAAAAACCGACTAAACAAATAAAAATAATTAGACCTTGAAATCTTTTGATCATATTGGACTCCCCTCCTTGAAAGTATTATAGTATTTATCCAGTTTTTATTTTAAATAAGGCGACCATGAAGGATTCATGGCTTCTCCTTGAAATTTTACCAATTCCCGCTGATGAGTACCGTTTACATTCATAACATATATGGCAGACCTCCCCTCCCTCGTAGAACTGAAAGCCAAGTATCTTCCTTCAGGAGACCAGGTAGGTTCTTCATTATTACAGGCGCCATAAGTAAGTTGCCGCAATTGTCTCCCATCAGGGGTAATAAAAAAAATTGTAAAAAGTTGACCTTGACGAGAACAAAAAGCTATCCAATCACCTTTTGGAGACCAAGCAGGAGTAACATTGTATTGTCCATGATAGGTTAATCGTTCCATTTTTTTTGTATCCACATCCATTTTATAAATCTGCGGATTTCCTGACCGATCAGATACAAAAGTTATTTGTTTACCGTCCGGAGACCACGATGGTGAAGTATAGTTAACTTTCCCTGATGTCAGTCGAATAGATTTTTTTGCCCCCACTTTCATTAAAAAAAGATGCGACCGATCATTATGTTTTAACATGAGAACCATCTTTTCCCCATCGGGTGACCATGCCGGCGAGGCATTTATACCAGTTTGATAAGAAATACGATAATTTTCCCGAGATGAAAGATCAACGGCATAAAGATCAGGGTTCCTTTTCATATAAGAAGTATATAGTAACTTCTTCCCATCCGCTGTCCAACGGGGTAAAATATTAATTGATCCATTATGGGTAATTTGGATTAAATTCTCACCGTCAAAGTCTATCAAATAAATTTCTTTATTTCCAGTCCTGTTCGACACAAAAGCAATTTTCGTGTCGAATATCCCCTCCTCCCCTGTAATTTGGGCAACTACCTCATTGGCAATTTTATGGGCAATGTGGCGCCAATCCTTAATTTTCCCCTCATAACGAAGACCTCGCATAAATTTTTTTTCTACTAAATCATACAGTCGAAATTTTCCAATAAGAGAATTCCCCACAATCCCGAAACTTCCCGTTAATACGACATCCACTCCGCTGCCATCCCAAACATCAAGATCTGAAAAATCCAAAAGGATACTATCCTTCTTGGCTTTCAGTGGAAAATCTTTTGATCCAATGACTCGAAAAAGTCCTGAAAGCATAAGATCATTGCACAAGACATTCTGAATATTCCGTGCAATTATATCATTTGTCCGCCTTGGTGAAGTAAAATCGGCAACAGCAATAGGGAAAGGAACGAGATCAGGATCATTAATATTAAGATAAACCTTTCCCTGACTAAAAGGTGCTCCTATCAATAAAAGCACTGCAAAAACCAATAAAAAGGCTAAACGGCTCTTGGCTATACTAAAAATTTTCAAAATATTTTTTTCCTTCAAACCCCACCATTACTTTTCTAAGGAAAAAATCTAATTCCAATCTCAATTGAATCCTTAAGCATTTCCCTGGGAAAAGGGGGAAAATTCCCTACCCGCTTGATGGCCATCAAGGCAGATCTATCAAATACAGCTTCTCCGGATTCACTCTCAAATTTAATATCCTGAACAGATCCATCTTTAAGAACTCGGATCGAAATAACTGTGAGCAATTCTTTGCCTCTATCATATCCTGAGTCAGGAATCAACCACTGAGATTTTATCAAATTCCATACTTGATCTTGATAGGTTTTCAAATAAAAATCGGGCCGCCCCTGAGTTGTAACCTGGGTCTCCTGAAGGGCGGCTATCTTTTGCTCCAGCAACTTTCGTTGAATATCCTCCACTGATTGCCGTATCGATTGTAAAGATTTCTGTTTTTCCTTTTGCTGGATTTGGGCAACTGCCTTTTGAACCACCTTATGAGAATTAGTTAAGGGAGGATCTTTTTTTTCCAGTTTTACCTTTTTTTTTAATTTCTTGACCTTTGGAAGAGTTGCCTTTTTGGTTACCCTCGGGATTTTCTTTTTACTTTTTACTTTTTTCTTTTTTGATTCATTTTTTATTGATAAAGATTTTTTTGGCCGTATTTCTTCCTTTTTCAAGCTCTCTAGCTGAATTTTTTTGCTTTTTTTTGGCTCTTCTTGGATCAAAGTTACAATATATGGCGCGGAGCAAATCTTTGTTTTAGGTACAAAAAACGGACTAACTCCAAAAAAAAATAGATGGAAGCTTATTGAAAGAATAAACGCTACCCTTATTGGTTCCATGGTATGAAAAGCCCCAGATGTTGATTCTCACAACAGTTTTCCAATCTGCTAAAATTGGCTAACCCTTTTAAAATTAGTATCTAATTGTAGGTAAACATATAATTTTTGTCAATGCGATTATGCACTTTTTATACGTATTCCCTTAAATAAGAATATTATTTCAGGATTTTCTCCACTTCCTCCGATGAAAAATAAACCGGATTACTCTATTAAAATTAAAAGGAGCATTACCTTTAATGCTAAAACACATAAAAAATTTATCTATACAGGTAGAAGACCGCCCACTCACTAAAGATCAGCCTATTGAAATTATAGAGCGAAAGGGAAAGGGACATCCCGACTCCCTTTGCGATGCTTTGGTGGAAGAAGCTTCCATAGCCTTGAATCAACTTTATCTGGCACATACCGGGCGTATACTTCACTATAACCTTGACAAAGGCTTATTAGCGGCAGGGAAAGCAGAGCCGAATTTGGGTGGAGGAAAAGTCCTTACTCCAATTAAAATGATTATGGGAGATCGAGCTACTTTTCACTATCTAGAAAAAGAATTACCAGTCTGGGATACCCTGGTTAAAGCGGCTCAAAACTGGATAAGTCAAAATCTTCGATTTCTTGACCCAAAGCAGCACTTAATCTTTCAGAATGAACTTCATCCTGGGTCTGCTGAACTCACTAATATCTTCGCCCATCCCGATAAAATACACAAAGCTAATGATACCTCCGCGGCCGTAGGTTTTGCTCCTCCTACACCAACTGAAAAACTGGTTTTATCCATAGAACAAAATTTACAATCATCCCATTTTCTTCAATATTTTCCTGCCATTGGTGAGGATATTAAAATTATGGCTGTAAGGAGAGAGAAAGCCCTGGATCTAACAATAGCCTTAGCTATGGTGGATCAATTTATCCATAGTGAAAAGGATTACTTTGAACAAAAGGAAGCCATCAAGGATAAACTTATTCATTTTATTCATTCTCAAATAGAGACTTCCTCCCTAGCTCTCCATGTAAACACCCTGGATCAACATGGAATGGGTAAGGATGGGCTCTATCTTACTGTCACCGGCACTTCGGTTGAACAAGGCGACAGTGGGCAAGTTGGCCGGGGGAATCAAATAAACGGCTTAATTTGCATGCATCGCCCGCAGAGCAATGAAGCGGTTTCGGGAAAAAATGCCGTGAGCCATGTGGGAAAAATCTATAATCATCTAGCGTATCTTCTGGCAGAGGACATCTATTTAAAATTAGAGGCAACAGGCGAGGTATGTGTTTGGTTGACCAGCCGGATTGGTGAGCCTATTAACCATCCCAGTATGGTAGCTATAGAAGTTGTCCCCCAGAAAGGGAAAAAGCTGAGCAAGGGATATCAAGAACTTATTTCTTCAGTAATCTATACTCATTTCGAAAAACTTCCTGAACTTTGCAAAAAGTTAATTGAAGGAAAATTATCAAGATAACTGTTCCCTTCCTACCCCGGCCAAGCTGGAACGAAAAAAAATTAGAATAATTTTAGCAGGCCTAAATTACATAAAAATAAAACGAACTTTTGGCAAGGCTAAAGCCCTGGAGTGTTTAAAGATATAAAGATCTTTAAACGAAGCTTAAGCCGTGCGGTAAAATGATCTTTTAATGTTAAAAGGGGTCAGAAGTGCTGCAAAAAAGTCCAGCGACTTGATTATACTCTTCATTTATGATATCGTCTATTCACTATATAAAAATATTCTCCTTAGAAATCATTAAAAATTACGATATAAAAACACTATCAAACATATAAGGAGATAAATTCAGCATATAATTTTAGGTAAAAACAATGGATAAAAACCAAAGGGAAAATTTTTACAAAAAAAGCAAATATTTTATTCTTATTCTGGTTCTCATATTTTTAGTCATAATCATCCAAAAATATTCTACCCTCCAATCAAATGTTAATTTCAAGGATAAGGCACTCTTTCAAATAGCCAAATTTTTTCCTAAAAACTATCCTGAATATAACCCTGTATTGAGCCAAAACTCGGATCAAACTGCTCTTTCCAGGATTAAAAAATCAGGCGTCATCACTATCATCACCCAAAACAGCCCTCACTATTATTATAAATACGAAGGGAAAGCACTAGGATTTGAATATGAATTGGTACAATCATTCGCTAAATCCCTTGGGGTAAATCTTCAGCTAAAATTTGCTAATACATGGGGAAACATGCTCAACAATATTGGAAAGACTCATTTTATTGCCGCCAATCTATGCCCTTCTACTTCTCGGAGCAAAGATATAGACTTTTCCCAGAGTTATTTAACAGTCAAACAAAATATTATTTTCCACAAAAACAACACTAATATCCGAAAAATAAGCGATCTTGCAGGAAAAACCATTCATGTCCCAAAGGGGACCGCCTATGAAGATCGACTGAAAGAACTTCAGTTGGAGGGATTAAAATTCAACATTAAAACTTATAAAAATGTTTCTACCGAGGAATTAATTCGAAAGGTGGCTCAAAAGCAGATCGAAGTAACCGTGGCTAATTCCCACATTGCCTATTTAAATCGTCGATATTACCCTGACGCCCAAATTGGTTTTTCTATAAAAGAAAATCAACCTCTAGCTTGGGCTGTCCCCAAAAGGGAAAAAGATTTACTGACCCAAATTAATCTGTTTTTCAAAACAATTAAAGAAAACGGTACTCTCGATAAAATTTTTGAGCGGTATTATGCAGATATTAAAACTTTTGATTATGTTGATATCAAAAAATATCACCACCGACTAAAAACCCGGCTGCCTAAATATGAATCCATTATTAAAACAGCCTCAAAAAAACACAACTTTGACTGGCGCTTAATTGCCGCTCAAATTTACCAGGAATCTCATTTCAACCCTAAAGCGCGCAGTTTTTCAGGAGTACGAGGGATTATGCAAGTTACCCTGATTACAGCCAAACAAATGGGAATTGAAAATCGACTGGATCCTTACCAGAGTATTACTGCTGGAGTTAAATATCTGCAAAAACTTTATAAATCACAAGATAAATCCACGGGTCAAGACCGTATTTTAATCTCGCTAGCTGCCTATAATGTCGGCCCTGGACACATCTTAGATGCCCAAAAAATCGCTCGTCGTATGAACCTTGATCCATACAAATGGTCTTCTCTGAAAAAAACTTTACCCCTATTAAGTGACCCTCAATATTATCGGCAAAGTGCTTATGGTTACTGTCGCGGCTTTGAGCCGGTGGATTATGTACAGCGAATCATGACTTACTATGATATTCTTAAACAAAAGACCCTTCAGATGGCCTGTTCTGAAACTACCCCCCCTATACCCTCTGAAGGATAAAACTGCAAAACTGGGAATCCCTTCGAGAAAGAATTACCCGTTTTTACTCTTTTCCCATTAAACGCCTAACAGGGACTGAATCCGCAATTTTTTATCTAAACCCTCATTGGCCTTCTTCAATCGGTTCTCATCTGCATAAACAGCTAAAGTAGAAGCGGCCATACTTGATCTTAGATGGGTCTCAACTGCCTGTCTTAATAATTCCGGAGAAATATCTAATACTCGATTTCGAAACCTCCTTCGGTGTTCGTCGCTGAGGTCCAAAAACTCTCGAACCATAGATATATAACCCTTACTTCCAGGCCCCATAGGTTTATCCAAAGAGGCTATTGTACTAATGACAGCCTTACGCATGTCATCAGCGGAAATCTTATGTGAAGACATTTCCTCCACTGCCTCCTGATAAACCTTAAGGGTTTCTTCTAAATTTGGATCTCGATAGGAAAGAAAGGAAAATTCTCCATTCATACTATCGTATGTGGCAAATCCTCCATAGGCACCTCCTTGTACTCGAATCCGCTTATACAAAAATCCACTGGATAACTCATGAGAAAGCAATGACAATATCGGCGCTTCCGGAGATAAATAGGTAGGCGCCCGAAGGACCTGAGCCACATAACAGACTTGAGCAGGGATGGCTATACCATAGTTGATTTTTTGTAACACAACCTCGGATGGGGCTTTCGGCTCACTTCCCTCAGGTAAATTATTGAGCAAAGGATCTAAAGCTTTTCGCAATACTGTCAAACCTTCAGCATCACCAGTCAAGTTAACGGTCAAACGGCCTCGACAAAAAAGATTATCCCTTAAATAGATGAATTTTTGTTGAAGTTCTGCAACTTCCCGGCTAAACCGGTCTGCATTAAAGGACAAAAAACGTAACTGTTCTAAGCCATTCCACTGTTCCTCTCGATGGGAGACTAGAGAAAGGCCGGCCGATGCAGTCCTGTGGGCAAATATATGACCGGCGGGAACTACCGATGAGATCATTTGATTTTTCCCTTCTGAAATCAGGTCCCGCATCCGGGATTGGTCAGAAAGGTCCCCTTGAGTCAAAAGCTCACCAAGAAGCTGTACTGCGTCCTGAATATTTCGAGGCAGTACCTTTATGCGAAAAATCATCTTTTGCCAATTTTCCCTTCCATCCACCGTTTGTCCGGCAATTAAGCCGCAGGCCAATCCCCCCATTTTAAGGGCAATTTGGGAAGAAATTACATCATAGCTCTTCCCGGCAGCTCCCATACCTATGGTCAAATTCCCAAATAAAGGTAAAAAGGGATGGAGATCATCAGATACATCGGATACATCAAAAGCCAGATCCAAATACACTACTCCATTGGCAAAAAGTTCATGCTCCAGGGCCGGAATACCCGCTATATATGTTTTCCCGATAGGAATTGTCTCAATTTCTCTGGGTAGGTCCTTTAATTCCAAACGCGGTAAAGTAGCCAGTGCTTCCGGTGAATCGGGAGACATCTGCTCTTTTTGCAATATTGCCGCTCGCTGATGAATCTCTTTCAACTTATCCTCACTAAGAGAAACCTTTTGTTTAGCCATTTTCTGACGGAAAGCAGCCTCCCTCTCCTCGTTATAGGTGCGGCTTGGTTCCATAATGACCCGCAAGCAATGCTTATTGTGCAACAACCTGTCAGAAATCACTTCTTTAAACAAATTTGGTTGTTTTTGCCATTTTTGTCTAATCTTTTCTATAAATGTAGAAAACTGAAGTCCAACTAAGGGGTCACTTTCGTAAAGCCATGTTTGATAAACGCGACTCATGAGGATAATGGAGTAAGGCATAATATTTCGGGAAATTTCTTTGCCATGAAATTCTACCTGATGCAAAGCCCCTTCTATGAGTTGAGGGTCAAAACCTTGACTAACAATACCTGTAAGGGTATCAAAGATAAGTTTTTCAATTTGATCAGCTTTATCAGGATCTGTTCCCCGCAAACCAACCACAAAGGGTATCTGCTTCAGGTCTCGTTCCAGCCCGGTAGCGGAAGAAAGATCCTCTCCGAGCCCTGAATCAATTAACGCTTTGCGTAAAGGCGCTCCGGCCGTCCCTATTAATGCAATACCGGCAACCTGAAATAACAATACATCTTCCGGCTGTGTATTATCAACCACTATCCATCCTAAATTTACCGTGGTTTTTCTTTCAAGAGGTTCGTTTTTTGCAATGGGGTACTGGTGATGAATACGCCGTATATCCGACCATAAAGGCTGATCCTTGATATATGAATTAACCTTTTCCCGATCAAAACCAGCAAGCATCTTTTCAAGGAATTGTAAATGTTCTCTTGTCGGTATGTCTCCATAGAGAATAAACCATGAATTGGAGGGAGAATAATAATTTGTATGAAAATTCTTAAATTCTTCATAACTTAATTCGGGAATTTCATCGGGGTCTCCACCAGAATCTAACCCATAAGTATTATCAGGATACAATCCCTCAAACAATACCTTGTTCATCAGGGAATCCGCTGATGAATAAACTCCCTTCATTTCGTTGAATACAATACCCGAAATGGTTAAATCACTGGCTAAATTGCCCGACTCCAATGGTTCCATATGATGCCCTTCCTGGAGGAACGTATTCTCTGAGAGCAGTGGCCTTAAAACCAGGTCTATGTATACTCGAGCCAGATTAAAAAAATCCGCTTTTACCTGGCTGGCCACCGGATAAACAGTTTTATCCGGATAGGTAAAGGCATTAATGAAGGTCTTCAATGATCCTTTGGCCAGTTCATTAAAGGCATCCTTAACCGGATATTTTTCGGAGCCGGCCAGCACTGAATGCTCCAGAATATGGGCTACACCTGAAGAATCATGCGGAGGAGTTCGAAACCCAATGGAAAATAGATTCTCTCGATCCTCATTATGTAAATGTAAGACATGAGCCCCAGTCTGCTCATGTACTATTTCATAAGCCCTTATGCGAATATCAGAAATTTCCTGCACGCGTCTCACCGAAAAGCCATGCAACCGGTCTCCCTCTTTCAAGGTCGGCGGCGGACACATTCCAGAATCACTCATTAATTTTCCTCCTCACAGAATTTCAGCTATTAAATTTCATGGATTTTATTTTTTTAATCTGTAGCACAGAGCATTACCCCTGCTAAAATGCAGAACTAATGCTCTGCCCTATTATTGCCTATATATCGATTGGGAAATTCTTTTTCTGAAAATCTATCAGTAGTATCTTTGTCGACAAATTCTCCAAAAACACAGTGCAAATTAATCGTCGCCAAAAATTTCTCAGTTTAAACAAATTCTAAAATTTTCAAAAAATGTAATTATAAGGGGAAAAAGAAGGATTGTAAAGGAGCATTTAGTCCATTTTGATGGAGGGTCGGATAACTATAAATTAAACTTTTCAATCTTGCTGCGCAAGGTATTTCGGCTTATACCCAGCATTTTAGAAGCCTTGACCTGGTTGTTATTAACCCTTTGGAGAGTTAGTTTAATCATAGCCTCTTCAAGGCCATCGGTTAATCTGCCGGCAATATCATCTACGTCCTGATTAATTAAATAATCAACAATAGAAACGAGGATATCTTCAAACATCTCTGCATAATTTTTTTCTTCAGCAGGAACAACTGCCATTGGCCTCTTTTTCTTTTCCATCATTTCACCAATTGGTAGATGTTCCGGCAAAATCACATCACCTTTACAAAGAACAATAGCTGATTGAACAACATTTTCCAGTTCCCTAATATTTCCCGGCCATTCGTACTGTGTAAGGCGCATAATCGTCGAGTGAGCAATACCATTAATTTCTTTTCGAAGTTTATGTCGATATTTGAGCAAAAAATAGTCGGCTAATAAAGTAATATCTTCCGGTCGCTCTCTTAAAGGAGGCAAAAAGAGCGAAATAACTTTTAACCGATAGAAAAGGTCTACTCGAAAGGACCCTTCCTTAACCGCCTGAACAAGACTTTTGTTGGTGGCAGCGACCAATCGAACGTTTACTTTAATACTTTCATGCCCTCCAACACGCTCAAAAACCTGGTCCTGTAAAACTCGCAAGACCTTGCTCTGAGCTGACAAAGCCATATCTCCTATCTCGTCCAAAAAAATAGTCCCGCCGTCACACTGCTCAAATTTCCCAATTTTTTTTGTAACCGCACCAGTAAAAGAACCCTTCTCGTGACCAAAAAGTTCACTTTCGAGTAATTGTTCGGGAATTGCCGCGCAATTTATGGCCAAAAATTGCTTTTTACTTCTTAAGCTATGATTGAAAATGGCCCGTGCAATTAATTCCTTACCTGTACCACTTTCTCCTTGGATAAGGACAGGGGCATCACTTTGAGCTACCTGCCCAACCATTTTATAGATTTCCAACATTTCTCGACTATTTCCAATGATGGTATCTGCTTCAAAAGATCCCTGAGCAAAAGTATTCGGATTGATGGCAATTCGCCTTTCACCTTCAATATCCGGGGAAATAGCTGTATTAATAATGTCCAGCATCTTTGCAATTTCAAAGGGTTGGGTGATGTAATCGTAGGCCCCGAGTTTCATGGTTTCAATAGCCGTATTAGTCGAGACGTGATTGGTAACCACCATCACCGGCAATCGATGACACTTTTTTTTGAGAATTCGAAGTACCTCAAGTCCGGAGATTTTTGGCAAAGAAAGGTCTAAAATGGCCAAGTCCGGCTTTGCTTGATCATATAGATCAATAGCAGCCGGACCATCTTTGGCTTGAAGAATACCATAACCTTGATTTTCCAAGGCAATCTTAAGATTTTTTAAGGAATCAGTCACTCCAGTAGCAAGAATTATGGTGAGTTTTTTCATGCGTTATCTTTCTTATTAAGCCGAAAATGATTTTCCGGGGCTAAAAAAATTTTATTATATTTATATAAAGATAATTTGCTCATTTTATATACAAGATCCTGTTTCAACATCAAACACTTGAGCACCTCGCGGGCTAAAAATAAAAAAAATGCTGTGCAGTCTGCCCATGAAGAATTGTTCTTCATATTTTTCTTCGGCACTTCAAGGAGTTTTAATTGGAGGGAAAATTGTACTTCCGGATAGGAGACTAACTATTTTCGATAACAAACAACCTCTAATGGTACGCTTTTTGCACAATACGCTATTAAGCTGATAGAGAACATAAAAAACGTCAATAAATATTACGTCTTGTTCCTAAGCCATAGTCACTCTTAAATAAGGAGAAAGAAATGTCAGCAGCGGCCAGCGTGAAAGAAAATATTCAAGGGCAAGATATCATCCTAAAAATATTTGAAGAAATTCTCAAACAAAAATTAGATCCAATCTTTAAAGGAAACTCTACTTACCATAATTTATTGGAAATTGAAAAAATGAAAGCCGGTTATTTGCATAAATAAATATAACCCTTACATAAAAAAATCTACAATAGGCTTTGGAAATAGGTATACTTATAATATATGCTGAAGTCCTTTCAGAAAAAACGCCTATAGTAACAATACGCACCTCCCATACGTACTATAACGAATCCAAATTTTACTTGCCGCAATAAAATATATACAATCATATATACAGTTTTATACACCTTATCAAAAACTTTTTTGTCTTTTTCCGGAATTTCAGCCTCAGGGAGATCAACCAAAAGATTATTAAAAGAGGGATGTGCGGATAATATATTTTCACGATTACAGCTATAAAAAATATGAAGAAAGGGCATCAGTCTTATGAATATCAAAAATACAATTCATATGGCCAGAATAACCACTGATATGAACTGGGCAAATGGAAAAGATGATACAAAATAAATCCTTTTAAGAATTACTGACAATTCCCTAAATTCATGGCATAATAGGCGATCAGATTGCGGTATATAAAAAAATATTTACACCCAGGTTTGACGGTCTCGTAAAAAGTCCAAAATGGGGATATATGTACAATATAACTTCTTGAATTTATAGAACCCAAATTTTTTGAATACGCCTTTTTACGAATACATCAGGTTTATACAATCAAAAATAATCTTATGGATACACTTAATAAGAAACCCTTTTGTCTTTCCTCAGAATTTCAACCCCAGGGAGATCAGCCAAAAGCTATCGAAGAGCTGGCTGAAAATATTATCCAGGGCGTAACACATCAGGTTCTCCTGGGAGTGACCGGGTCGGGCAAAACCTTTACCATGGCCAATCTCATTGAACACGTGCAAAAACCCACTCTGGTTATCTCCCATAATAAAACCCTGGCTGCCCAATTATATTTAGAATTTCGCAAATTTTTCCCTGACAATGCAGTGGAATATTTTGTCAGCTATTATGATTACTATCAGCCCGAGGCTTATATCCCGCAGACAGATACCTATATTGAAAAAGACTCCTCCATTAATGAGCATATTGATAAAATGAGACATTCGGCTACTCGATCACTTCTTGATCGACGAGATGTAATTGTGGTGGCCAGTGTATCCTGCATCTATGGTCTGGGATCACCTGAAGAGTATCGGCATATGCGTATTTCCCTGGAATCAGGACACCAGACAGGAAGGAATCAGATCTTAAAGAGCTTGGTCACCATGCAATACGCACGCAATGATTTTGAATTTCAAAGAGGAACTTTTCGGGTGCGAGGGGATACAGTTGAAATTTTCCCCGCCTATGAGGAAAACACAGCAGTAAGGCTTGAATTCTTTGGGGATGAACTGGAGACCATATCTCACGTTGATCCTTTACGCGGGGCAGTGGTGAAACGATTAGACCATGTTAATATTTATCCGGGAAGCCACTACGTTCTGCCTAAAGAAAAAATGGAGCTGGCTGTAGAGCGAATCCGTTTAGAATTACAGGAAAGATTGGCTTATTTGCACAAAGAAGAAAAACTTCTGGAAGCCCAGCGTATTGAGCAACGAACTCATTTCGATTTAGAGATGCTTCAAGAAATTGGCTACTGTCATGGAATTGAAAATTACTCCCGGCACATGGACGGCCGACAAGCCAATGAACCTTCCTATACCCTTGTAGATTATTTCCCGGAGGACAGTTTGATTATCATTGATGAAAGCCATGTAACTATTCCCCAACTTCGGGCCATGTGTGCCGGAGACCGCTCTCGGAAAAAAACACTGATTGATTTCGGCTTTCGTCTTCCTTCTGCTTATGACAACCGCCCTCTTACCTTTGAAGAATTCAATGAACGTATAAACCAGGTGGTCTATGTTTCGGCGACACCCTCAGAATATGAACTTTCTGTTAGTTCAGGATTGATAGCTGAGCAAATCATCCGCCCCACCGGATTGATGGACCCAAAAATCGAATTAAACCCGGCAACCAGTCAGGTGGATGACCTTTTAGAGGAAATCCGCAAAACAACAGAAAAAGGGGATAAGATATTGGTAACTACCCTGACCAAACGACTGGCTGAAGATTTAACCGATTATTACACAGACCTGGGGATACGGGCCAGGTATCTTCATTCCGAAATCAAAACGCTCGAGAGGACCAAATTAATTATGGAACTTCGCCAGGGCCTCTTTGATGTCTTAATAGGAATCAATCTTCTGCGTGAAGGCTTAGACATTCCGGAGGTTTCCCTGGTAGCCATACTCGATGCAGACAAGGAAGGGTTTCTTCGCTCTGCGGTTTCTTTGATTCAAACCGCAGGACGAGCTGCGCGGCATATAGACGGCCGGGTGATTATGTATGCAGACAAAATGACCAATTCCATGAAAAAAGCCATTGATGAGACCACCCGCAGAAGAAAAATGCAGGAAGAATACAATAAGACCCATGGGATTACCCCGAAATCAATCCGCAAATCCATTGATTCCCTCATGGATACCCCTTATGGAGCCGATTACTCCACTATATCAGCGGTCCAGGAGGAACAAATAGCTTTCGGGGATGGGGCAAACCTTAAGGAATTACTGCCTCTTTTAGAAAAACAAATGAAAAAGGCCGCTTCCCGCCTTGACTTCGAGGAAGCAGCCCGCCTTCGCGACCAGATTCAAATGATCAAAGAAAAAATCTAAAAAAATTTTACTTAATAATCTATGCCCTGTTGAGGTTCTATGCCTTCTTGAAGGGCATGCTTTATTACCTTCATTTCTGTAACTGTGTGAGCCCTTTTTATCACTTCAGGGTGGGCATCCCTGCCGGTTAAAATAAAATGCATGAGTGGAGGCTTATTTTTAAGCAGGTCAAGCACTTGAGAAAGATCCACTAGTCCCATTTTTAAGGCATTGTTGATTTCATCAAGAATTAAGATATCAAATTTTCCTGAAAGCATTTTCTCTTCAGCAAGTTTTATGGCTTCCTGAGCCTTGGCCTGGTGTTCTTGATAGGGGTATGAATTATCCCCTATTCCACAAAACCCTTTACCGCAAAGATGTGCCTCAACATTTGGAACCAGTTTTTTTAGGCCGGCAATTTCTCCTGAGTACATATCACCTTTCATAAAATGAATAATGCATACGCTCATATCATATCCCACAGCCCTGAGGATCATACCCAAGGCAGAGGTAGTTTTCCCTTTTCCGTGACCTGTTAAAACAACAATAAGGCCTTTTTTTTCTTTTGGTATGAGAGACCGGAGCTGACCCTTATTCATAAAATTGCCCTAAATCAGAATTCATGAAATTGCCCTCAATCACATCCTTGCTGAAGTTTACCCTACGCTTGCACCAACAACTAATCCCTGGCCTAAGATCATCGTCGGATTTTCGAAGACCTTTGCGATATCTGCGTGTAATCGCGCAATATTATGTTTATAAAAACAATGACAAGGGACAAACCTTCACGTTAATGGAATTGAATATAAAGATATAAAATGGCGGGAATGCGTGGGAATCGAACCCACCGCAGACCTTATTAGGACCTGCCACTGGATTTGAAGTCCAGGGAGACCACCAGTGCCCCATCCATTCCCGTTTATTTTTAATTAATATAACTTAATCTGTTATAAAATTCAAGAGCTTGTTTCCCAGCAATTTAAATTTTATCCTGTCAGCTTTAAAATACATACTGTAGCGCAACTGATTTGCCAGCCCTTCTTCAACCGTTTGTTCGGGAACTATCCCTTTTCTGCTACAGCCTTGAAAAAAGTATAGCAGAAGACACCGTCGTCCTCCGTTGTCCTGTAAAGGTCTCTAATGCCTCTATCAATTTCTGCAGACTCAATCATCTTGGCATCAATGGCTGATTGGCGTATTCCCTCAATCATTGCGGTAAATGTCTTCTTGGTGAATCCTTCTACTAGTGCCGGCCGACTTGCGTCCACATAGACCATGCGTGGAGATACCCGTACGAAATCATAGCCCGCACTGTTGAGAAGGGGGAAAAGCTCCCTGCCGATATTTGCGTTTCCTCCGGATCGTTTTTGAAGTTCGACTTGACATTGGATTGCTTTATGGGCATGTAAACTATCAGGGTAGAAGTATGTCGATCCATGATCTCCTTCAATGACTGTTATGGTTCCACCTGGCTTAATATATTTTTTGAGAACAGCAAGGGCTTCGACCGGTTTAGAGAGATGTTCAAGGACAAAGCAGACAAAAACATGATCGAATGATTTCGGTTCAAAAGATAGATGAAAGATATCGCCCTGCTGAAAACAGACATTGGAGAGCCCTTCCGACTCTACCCTTTTCTTAGCTTCAGCAACCGATGCTTCAGATATGTCAATCGAGGTGATGTGCGCTTCCGGGCTATTTTTTGCCAGAGTTATGGTTTGTGCTCCCACACCACATCCAGCCTCAAGAACTGTGCTCCCTGATGGAAACACAGTGTCTGAATGCAACAAATCTACAAGAGTCGAAGCTTGGTCTTGAAGACGAACACTTTCTCTCTGATCATATCCGTGAACATATCTGTTATTCATTGGTTTTCTTTTTTTCCCCCGCGTCCATCTTCCCCTCCGGCGACAGGACTGCGGAGGTGAGTCATCTATCCGAAAACATGTTGTGCCTTACATGCTTCCAGAAATGGTTTACGTAAAAAGTTTGTATCTGAATAGGGGAATTTTTTGGCACTGTCTAGCGTAAGTTTACTAAAGCATATGGTATATAACCCCACAATATATTGATAATATAGGATTAAAATAGATTTTATATGTAGTCACAACAATTTCACTTTTGGAGGAATAATATTATCTGATATTTTTAAGATGCTTGC
>DAOURK010000247.1 GCA_030625085.1 Pseudomonadota bacterium | reverse complement strand
GACAGCGCTTCGGATAAAGCGCGACTCATCACCAGACACACCATAAAAGAGGATTGGCCGAAACAAGCCCTAAAGATCCTTCTGGCCGAAGATAACATTATCAACCAAAAATTTACTGCCAAGCTTTTAGAAAATATGGGTCATTCGGCGCTAGTGGCTGAAAATGGGCAAAAGACCCTGGATTTACTCAGAAATCATTCAGTTGATCTGGTATTAATGGATGTACAAATGCCGGTTTTAGATGGATTTGAAGCCACAAAGATCATACGTGACCGGGAAAAATCTTCCGGCACACACCTTCCTATCATTGCTATGACTGCTCATGCTTTAAAAGGAGATAAAGAAAAATGCCTTGAAGCAGGCATGGACGGATATATCGCCAAGCCGCTTAATTCCTCCGAATTAATGGAGGCTATTCGACAGACTGTTCCTGAAAGAATTGAGCCAAAGCATGAAACAGGTGCGGCGGCGGCAAAGGCATCTGCGCTGGAAATTGCCTGATACCAGTCCAATATCTCACACCGGGGTTTGGATAACTGTTTTCTACTTAAGGCCGGAAATATGGAGCAGATTTTACTACTTTACTTCTCCATATAAAAAAGATAATATTAATTCTTTGTAATAAGAATGTTTCTACAATTACTTGAAGTTAAAGGCATTTTTTCAAGGCATAGATTATGAAAGATGATGATCTGACAAAAGAACAGCTCATAGAGGAATTGGCCGCAAAGCGCCGGCAAGTTGCTGAGTTAAAAAAATTAGAGACTGAACATAAAAGGACAAAAGAGGTATTGCGCAGGAAAACTCAAGAACTCGAAGAGCGGCTAAAAGAACTAAATTGCCTTTACAGACTTTCTGAACTTCTTACTCGGGCTGATATTTCATTAGATGAGATATTTGAAGTTATGGTTAATTTAATTCCTCCTGCCTGGCAATATCCTGCTATTACCTGTGCAAAAATAACCTATAAGGACCGGGAATTTAAAACTGATAACTTTAAGACGACTAAATGGAAGCAACTGGCTGAAATTAAATCGTATGAGAAAAATACAGGGGCTGTCGAAGTATACTACCTCGAAGAAAGTCCGGAAATTGACGTAGGCCCTTTTCTCAAGGAAGAGCAAAGTTTGTTAAATGTTATTGCTGAGCAATTGGGGAGAATTATTGGGCGGAAATTAGTGGAAAATGCGCTAAAAGATTCTGAATCTAAACTGCAGAAACAAAAGGAGGCTCTGGAGCTTAAGAATATTGCTCTCATGGAAATTCTGTCGCAAGTTGAAACTGAGAAAAAGAAAATAAAAGAAGATGTAATAACCAATGTAGACAAACTCCTGCTGCCGATTTTAAAAAAAATTAGAATTGGAGGGGGGGCCTGCAAATATGGAGGGGATTCCTGCAAATACCTTGATTTATTAGAACATGACTTGCAAGAATTAACTTCACCCTTTGGCAGTAAAATATCAGAAAAAAAAGCTAAATTAACTCCAAGAGAGATTGAAATCTGTAATATGATAAAAAACGGCCTGATGAGTAAAGAAATTTCCCGCCTTTTAAGCGTTTCTACCCAGACAATAGAAAAGCACCGCGCCAAAATCAGGCATAAATTAGACATATCCAATACGGATTTCAACCTAACCTCTTTCCTTCAAACACTTTAAGATATCAGTTTTCACCCCCCCTTGGCTACTCCAAATGGCAATTATTCAGTCCCCTCAACTCCTCCCCTTTGATGGGGGAGGCTTAAGTGGGGGTGAAATAAAGCGTCACCCTCCCCTAACCCCTCCCATCAAGGGAGGGGGACTGAATGGTTACCTCCGAATGGCATCCGGTTAGGGCCTATTTCCCCCTTTTTTGTCGGGTACTTTAATATCTACCGGGTATTTTATGTACCCAGTATATACCCATTCAAAGCAAGGCCGCTTCACTGAAGACCTTGGCTGATATACCGAAAATCTAAACTAGAGAATGGTTCACGATTTATATTAATAATTGACAATTTAAGGAAAGGAGGGTGCCTATCCAATTATTCTTATAATTATCCCTGATGGAATCGTAAAAAGTCTCATCAACTTGTCATTTCGAATATATTCACTAGGTTCAGTGTAAACTCCCGTGAGAAATCTTCGTTAGGCAAGATGCTGAAAAATATAACATTTCTCCCTGTGGTCGAAATGACAGATTTGCCGAATCCGACTTTTTACGAGACCATCAATCATTACTTATTTATAAATAAAAAAACAGGAGGTGTAATAATGGCTGATAACCAAAGCAAAGTCATTGTGGGTGATGATCTCAATGATGAAGAGGATGAGGATACTCAAAAGGATAAATTTTTGACCTTCCATGTTGGAAATGAAGATTACGGAATTGATATAAGATACGTCACCGAGATCATCGGCATTCAAAGAATTACCGAAATCCCGGATATGCCCGCTTTTATCAAAGGGGTAATCAATCTCAGGGGTCAGGTAATTCCCGTCATGGATGTACGAACCAGATTCAACCTTGAATCCCGCGACTATGACGACCGGACCTGTATCATGGTGGTAAATATTAACCAAACTTCCATAGGGTTGGTGGTGGACAGGGTAAGCGAGGTAATAGACATCCCGGAGGCCCAAATCGAGGCGCCCCCCAAGGCCGGCAAAGGAACGGAGAGCCGTTATCTAAAAGGCATGGGCAAGGTTGAAGATGAGGTAAAAATACTCCTTGATGTAAACAAACTGCTC
>DAOURK010000246.1 GCA_030625085.1 Pseudomonadota bacterium | reverse complement strand
TAACAGATTGAAGAGCCTAACCATTATCCACAATTATTATTTGAAACGACCCGATGGAACAACTGCTGCTGAACGATTATTTAAAAAAAATTTTGTAGATCCTTTTGATTGGATAGTAAATAAAATGGGTGATTTGCCTCCGCCAAGAAACTTAAATAAACTCGTTGAGGTAACATCATGAATTTAATAAGTGTCCCGGCTTACGTCGGTAGCCCTCTTGCGGATGTGAAAGAATAATACCCTTATCATTAAAGCTCCACACATAACCTTGCAGTCCCACTTTAATTGGTTCAAAAAACAGCTTGGAGAGGGTGTCGATTTGAACCATCCAGCGAACCAGGCCGGCAAACTGACCGCCATAAAATACCGGCTCTGAGATAGATATAGCCGGCTTGCCTAACTTGTTGTAAAACATCTCGCTGACATAAGACTTATGTTCTTTTATCACATAGGTCACGCCGGGTTTGTCCATAAGATCCATCCCGAAACAATTTGTCCGGAAAGGGTGCCTGTGCAGCAAAACACCGTCGACATCAAGGATGGTTAGGGCATCCATGTCGTTTTGGTGAATTTCATATAAGGCTTTCACCTGACAATAATCATCATAAAGTTGATCATGCCGGATACGGCGGGCGACCTCTTCCTGCACGGCCGGATTCAGGGCGATAGTCTTTAAGGCTTCCATATGCTCGACGATGAATTCTTCCAGTCTTTCGGCGGTCGTTTTGGCAACAGTCTGCAGTTGACGCTGGGTTTGGGAAATAACTGTTTGTTTATAGGTTTGGTAATTCAATAAAATCAGGTAGACTACAGCAACCATAACTGCCAAAAGAGTTAAGGAACCTGCAACTGTTTTCCAGGGTAATATTTTTCTTTGGTCTTGCTGCTCTTGGTCTTTTTGGTTCATTGTATGATACTACCTAATCGATTGGCAATGCCATCGTGTAAGGGTAAGGATGAGATTTTTCTTTTTTATCTTGTCCATCCTGTTAATCCTGTCTAAAAAATAAAATGATTATACCTTGCTCAAAGAGGCTTCTTTTTGGAGAATATTTTTTACCCCGGCCATAAAGCCGCTCATCAAAGATTCCAGTTTAGATAAGGTTTGCTGCGCTTTCTGTAATTTTCCTTCCTTGCCCATTACTTCTAATTCAAGAACCAATTCAGTAATTTCAGGCACATTGAATAACAATACGGCACCTTTAAAACGATGCACAGCCTTTCCCAGTTTTTCCCCATCATTTTCTGCAATGGCGCCTCGTATTGTTTCTATCTCGGAAGGGTACTCTTTGACAAATAAAGCAAAAATCTCCTGAAACCACTCAAGATCACCATCAAAGTGCTCAAGAAGACTGTCAAAATTATATTCCGGCCCAGGCGGCAATGCATCCACGGGCTCTGGTTTTTCCTTGAAGGCAAGCTTTTCAGGAATAACTTGGCGCATAGTTTCTTTTAATTTAGAAATCTCTATGGGCTTTGAGATATAGCCGTCCATCCCGGCTTCAAGGCATTTTTCCTTATCTCCCTTCAGGGCATGAGCAGTCATGGCAATAATGGGAAGACGCCCGCCGGTTATTTTTTCCCTCTCACGGATTCTTCCGGTTGCCTCAAACCCGTCCATAACCGGCATTTGCATATCCATGAAAACAAGATCAACTGCTTGGCTTTCTAATATTTTTAAGGCCTCTTGCCCATCCTGGGCCGTAAGCACGAAATGTCCCTCTTTTTTCAGCAGAGCGACCATAAATTTGCGATTAATCGGATTATCTTCTGCCAGAAGGACCCTCAAGGTCTGCATCGGCCACTCCTCCAGTACTGTGTGTCTGGTGATCAGCCGACCGGTGGCCTCCTCTTCATTAAAAGAGTTGGCCAATTCACCGATTTCATCTTTTGTCTTTACCCTGGCCCTGGCCGTCAGATCGCCGGATTTAATCCTTCGGGCAGCCTGAACCAGATAGTCAACGGGTATGGTAATGCTTTGTGTAAGATAATGGCCCAGTATGATCCCCAGAAAAAGGGCAACTATTCCGAAGATAACCAATAAGATGAGAATATCATGGTGGATGATGTGAATCTTTTCCAAAGCTTCATTGGCGAATTCCTCCATTACTAATCCCATTTCCTGCAGATTCTTTTCTACTTCCCTGACCAAAAGATCCATCTCTTCCATATAATAGCCGGCTTTGTGCATTTCAGAGGGAAGGTCAAGATTAAAAATATCAAGGGCCTTTGCTTTGTATTCCTCTAACTCTTGCTTCAGGAGTGAAAAATTTGCTTCCGCCTTTTCTAAAATTTTACCAAACACCAGGTTTTCCCGCATGTTATATGTTGCTATCAACGTGGACAGGGACTGCTTCTTATTCGCCAGTCTCTTATAATCTTCCATAAATATGTCTAATTCATGTTTTCCTTTATGGATGATATAATCATGGGGGCCCATCAAGCTCATCTCCCACAAGATGTGTAATTCCTGAAAATCATCCTGGATCTTATTAGCGATTGTTGCCTCCTCTTTGGCCTGGTGTATTTGCCCTAAACCCCACACACTCGTCAGTAACCCGGCAATAATAAGTAATAAGAATCAGCAGTTCTAATTTCAGAACTCCTGATCTGGGGTTTTAGCAGGAACAGTAGAAAGGGCATAATAAACAAAAAGATATAGTTAATTTATCAGTAGGGGTACAAAAATGGGTGTGATTTTGATAAGATCCTTTTTAGACAAAGAAAGGGAGGGTT
>DAOURK010000063.1 GCA_030625085.1 Pseudomonadota bacterium | reverse complement strand
GCAATAAAAACAATATCATAATACCACAAACTGATAAAAATTGTACGTAAAAATTAACCTAAATTAAAAATCTTCGTTTGATAAAAAATGGCTCAAATCATTTAAAAACAACACGTTAGTGTTTTTTCATTCAGGCACTAAATAGATAAAAATGCTAATTTTCGGCGATAAATATATAGCCTTAACATTTTAATAGTGATATATTAAAATTTATAAATTACCAATTAAGCTGTTATTATAATGAGGCAAAAACAGAAAGGACAGGTAATGGCCGACCATTTTTTATTATCCCTTTTAAGGTTGCCGAAAAAGGCGTCTACGATAAAAGGGAAAATAATATTTACTATGGCCATATTTTTGATATTAATTATTGGCTGTTTAATATCCGGGATATGGGGCCTTCAACAGGTGCATAAAGGCACACACAAGGCCTCGGTTGCGGTCAAGATCCATGATAATTTTGACGGATTAATGATTTTATTTGAGCACTCTTTGATGGGACCTCATGATTATCTCATTCATGGAAACAAAGAAGAAAAAGAGATATTTCTGGAGAAGTATGAAGAACTGATTGTTAGAAAAAAGAGGCTTGAAACTTTGATTAACAGCCAAAAGACAAAACATGGCCCTGAATTTGATATGCTCTTGGGGAAAGCGGAAAATCTTCTTCTGGATATAGAAAATAAGTTGCCTGAATTTAAAACAAAGGTCATGAATATTTTTGCCCTTGAATTTCCAATAAAAAGCAAGAAAGCCGGCTTTTATATGGAGGAGATGGATTCTTATGTCAGGGAATTAGAAGGGGACTTAGCCAAAGAGGCGGATATATTGCTGGAGCTGTCGGATAAATCAATGGAAGAAATTAATGAAGTCCATATCCGGGTTTTATATGCATTAATAGTTTTAGGGCTTGGCGCCCTGCTTATTGGAATTATAATAAGTTTCTATCTTATCCATAGCTTAATAGGGCCTATAACCAATCTTATTCAAACCACCCGAAGGATAAAGAAAGGTGATTTGGCAATCAGGGCCAAGATACAAACCAATGATGAAATTGCTGAATTGGCCTCTTCATTTAATGAAATGGTCGATAAATTGCTCGATACTCAGGAGCGTACCTTAACCATTTTTGAGGGTTCAGGGGATGCCATGTGTGTTATTGATAAAAATTTCAAGAGCCTTCAAGTGAATAATCAGATGTGCAGGCTGGTCGGTCTGTCGGCTGAAGAAATGATAGGCAGCAAATGTCATGAATATTTTCAGAGTGAGCATTGCCGCACAGATAACTGTGTTCTCAATCGTGTCTTGAGGGGAGAAAAAATGATCGCCCTGGAAACCCATAAAGAAACAAATGGCGGGGAAAAGGTCCCGGTTGCGCTTGTGGCCACTCCTTTAAAAAGTAAAGGTGAAATTGTAGGGGTCATTGAATCATTTCGTGACATCTCCGATCGGAAGCGATCGGAGATGGAGGCGGAGAAAAAAACTGAAGAGCAAAAATTGCTGCTCGACAATGTGGAAATGCAAATTTGGTATGTTATTGATGAAAAAACCTATGGCGCAGTCAACAAAGTGCGCGCTGATTTTCTGGGTGTAGACCAGAGGGATTTGGAGGGTAAAAATGTTTGCGATACGCTGAGGCCGGAAGATGCACAGTGGTGTATGGCTGGCAATAAAGAGGTTTTTGAGAAAAAAATAAAAGTTACTGAAGAAAACTGGATTGTTAATGGAAAAGGGATAAAGCGGCTTTTGTCTATTACGAAGGCGCCTAAATTGGATAAGAATGGTCAGGTGGAATATATTGTTTGTGCTGCGGAAGATATTACTGAAAAGCGAAAAATGGAAGAAGAGCTGCTCAAAGCCCAGAAACTGGAATCGGTCGGCACTCTGGCCGGCGGCATTGCCCATGATTTTAACAATATGTTAACGGCCATCCTGGGCAATATTAGTTTAGCCAGAATCTGGGCAAACTCTGATGACAAGATTTTTCAACCTTTAACCGAGGCTGAAAAGGCTACAGGGCAGGCGAAAAAATTGACTCAGCAATTACTTACCTTTGCCAAAGGCGGAGCACCGATTAAACAAACAGCCTCTATTTTGGAAGTAATAAAAGAATCAGTTGGTTTTGCCTTGAGGGGCTCCAATGTTAAGTGTAACTATAATCTTACCGAGGGCCTCCGGCTGGTTGAAATTGATACGGGGCAGATAGGGCAGGTGATTCATAATTTGATTATAAATGCCGACCAGGCCATGCCGGAAGGTGGAATTATAGAAGTGAGCGCTGAAAATATTATTATCAGGGAAACAGGACCTTTGCCTCTCCCGCAAGGTAAATATGTAAAAATTATTATTAAAGATAAGGGGTGCGGCATTGCTGAAGAATATCTCAGCAAGGTATTTGACCCCTATTTTACGACCAAAGAGCAAGGAAACGGTCTTGGTTTGGCTATTGTCTATTCAGTGATTACAAAGCATGGCGGATATATAACAGTGGAATCGGAATTGGAAGTGGGAACGACCTTTTCTCTGTATCTGCCTGTTTCCAAAGAAGGAGTTTTGAAAGAAAAGAAGTTTCAAGAACAAAAGATTATTCCGGGCCGGGGAAGAATCCTGGTCATGGATGATGAGAAGATGGTTAGAGATGTTGCTGATGCCTTGCTTAAGGAAGTGGGATATGAGGTGGTCCTGGCTAAGGACGGTGAAGAAGCTATAAAGTTATATCAACAAGCCAAGGAATCTCAGAGTCCCTTTGTGGCGGTGATAATGGATTTAACCATTCCCGGCGCTGTAGGCGGCAAGAAGGCCGTTAAGGCCCTGCTTAAAATAGACCCCGGGGTTAAGGCAATTGTATCAAGCGGCTATTCAAATGACCCTGTATTGGCGAATTTCAGGGAATATGGGTTTAGTGGTGTGATTTCGAAACCATATACTATTAAAAAATTAAGCGAGATAGTTAATAAGGTGGTTTAAAAGATTTTTTCAGCTTTTTTGCTGTACCCCTCTTTTTCAGCCAGCAGATCTAAATTAATTGTGTGAATATCTTCTAAAAATAAAAGTTCTTCAGATATAGGGCAATATTCAAAATCGATGGTTTTGATATAACATTTACAATCATTGCAAATATCTACACGGTAACCTTTTTCACCATTATCCAAATAAAAATATCCCAGGGCATCTTGTTTGTCTGTCAGGCAAAAGGGGCATTTTAGTCGTGGAAACTGCCATGTATGATTGCAGAGAGAACAAGAAAGTCCCTTTTCTTTTCCTTTATTAATCAGACCGTCTCCATTGGACTTAATGGGTTTTAAAAAGGCCAGGGCAGGCAGGGAACCACAAATGGGGCAAACGGCTTCTGACCATGGGGAGAGATCGCAAGTTGGCAAAACCCGCTCAGCCATAGATTCAATAAAGGGTTTTACGCTGTTTTTAATCAGAAAAAACAATAGATTATGGTCAAGATCATAGGTCTTGATGAAATCTTCTAAGGGAAGCCAGGTGTGCAAAAGATAGTTTTGGCTGAGATTGACGAAAATATGATCTTCTTTTAGAAGGTGATGCTCAATCTTCTCTAAATTTTTAGCTACCAGCGGACCTCGTTTTTTTATGAGTTTGGATAATTCTTCTCTTAAAAGGGTAGATTCTTGAGGAAAATCAGGGATAAGATTTAATTCCAGTAAAGGAAATCCTTTTTCCAATTTTTCCTTGGTTTTTTCTTTATCCGGAACAATGGAAGGTAGGTTAAGATCATTTTTAACTTTTACATGCATTTTTATAATTTCTTTAAAGAAGGCAATAATTTCTTTGATTTCCGGCTGGTTTTTTTGAAAGCGGTTTAAGGCTTCGTTTACCTGCTCAAATGTATAAACCATCGGTTAGTATCTCCTCATGAAATTTATTTAATATCTCCTCATGAAAAAATGTATCATTACAAGATGAGAGCAGATATCTATGGATGATTATAGACACATTTTTATTTTTTTCTTGTGCCGCTATGTCTATTAAAAAAAAGTTATATATTTTTTACAGTCTATAATCAATGTAATATTTTTGCAACCTGTATGCCTTGTAATCAGCCCTGACGTACATCTTTATCTTTGAAATATTGAGCGTCAATGACTTATGATTAAAAAGTTCGCGAATTTTTTTTACAGATTGCCAGCCAGCCCTTGATATGACAGCAACTAAAATTTATGCGTCATAGCTGCCTTGTAATATTAAAAATAGGTTTAGAATAGAAAAATGAAGAGATGTTTTTTTTGTTTAATGGGTAAATCTAAAGGAATTTTTATTTTATTTATGCGGATTCCCAGCAATTTTTTTAGACAGGATAAACATGATAGAACAGGATAAACATGATAGAACAGGATAAACATGATAGAACAGGATAAAAAAGAAAAATTTCATAAATCCTGTTGATCCTGTCTAATTTAATTTATTGGGGTGAGAGGAAAAATGGATGGCGCAAAAGCAGTTGCCCTACAATGGGAGAGGAGCATTGCTTCTCCTCCCCTTTTTATGTAGGACTTGTTTTTTGATTCCGTTACCTTCCCTCTAAAGGAAGTTATTTTTGTTCTGTTTCGCCCTCCTCCTTTAAGTTAACGTTTCCGTGGATCAAAATGGTAAGTAAGTTATCCTTGACTTTGGCTAAGCCATGATCAAAATGAAGATTGAATAAACGATTATCCATCAAATAAATTTTTATGGTCCCCTCTTTTACCTTAGTCATGAGTGGAGTATGATTGGCATATATACCCATTTCTCCATTAATAGTCGGCAAAACTACATGGTCAACATTGTCATCAAAGACTATTTTATCAGGGGTAATGATTTTTAATTGTAAAGAGTTGCGGCTTTCTAATTCCATACTGCTTTGCATATTTTCCCTATTTTTGTAAGGTTTTAGCTTTTTCAATGGCTTCTTCGATATCTCCCACCATATAAAAGGCCTGATCGGGTATATTATCGCATCGGCCGGAGAGAAGTTCTTTAAAGCTTTCTATTGTATCCTGCAGCTTGACATATCGTCCGGCCCATCCGGTAAATGATTCAGCTACGAAAAAGGGTTGTGAAAAAAATTTCTCAATTTTTCGGGCCCGGCGAACGATGATTTTATCGTCCTCCGATAATTCATCCATTCCAAGAATGGCAATAATGTCTTGCAAATCTTTGTATCGCTGCAAAATTCGCTGCACCTCCCGGGCAATTTGGTAATGCTCCTCACCTACTACGTCAGGGGTTAAGACACGGGAGTAAGATTCCAACGGGTCCACTGCCGGATAGATACCTTTTTCGGCAATTTTTCGAGAGAGAACAGTAGTAGCATCCAAATGGGAAAATGTGGCGGCCGGAGCAGGATCGGTAATGTCATCGGCCGGCACATATACAGCCTGAATACTGGTAATAGAGCCGAACTTGGTGGAGGTGATGCGCTCTTGTAATTCACCCATTTCTGTGGCTAATGTGGGCTGATATCCGGCGGCAGAGGGCATACGGCTTAACAGGGCCGATACCTCGGAACCGGCCTGGGAGAAACGGAAGATATTGTCAATAAATAAAAGAACATCCACATGATGGTGATCTCTGAAATATTCAGCCACAGTAACGGCTGAAAGCCCCACCCGGAGTCTGGCCCCCGGTGGCTCGTTCATCTGACCATAGACCAGAACTGTTTTGCCCAAAACATCGGCTTCTTTCATTTCCAGCCACAAATCAGTACCTTCCCTGGTCCTTTCGCCCACTCCGGCAAATACCGAATAACCGCCATGTACCTTGGCAATGTTATTGATTAATTCCATAATGATTACGGTTTTGCCCACTCCGGCGCCGCCGAATAAGCCTGTTTTTCCGCCCTTGACATAGGGCTCCAGCAAATCCACTACTTTAATGCCGGTTTCAAAGATCTCCAGTTTTGGGTCCACATCCATAAACAGCGGTGGTTCATGGTGAATGGGCTTTCTCTCCTCGATAACTGTGTTTTCTCCACCATCCATATAATCACCTTTAAGGTTGAAAACCCTGCCCAAAGTCTTTTCTCCTACGGGCATCATGATAGGATTGCCCGTGTCCACCACCTTCATTCCACGAGCCAAACCGTCTGTAGACTCCAGGGAGATGGCCCGAAGCATTCCTCCTCCGATATGCTGTTGAACCTCTGCCGTCAAAATAGACTTTTTCCCTTCTTTTTCGACTTCAATTTCTACAGCATTATATATATTAGGCAATTTCCCCGGTGGGAACTCTACGTCCATAGTGGACCCGATAACTTGAACCACTTTTCCTACATTCATGGTTTTCCCCTTTTACTGATCTATAGATTTTTTACGTAGTAAATTTTTTCTAAAAATTTAGGTATTTAATCTCTTTGAAGAGCTATAACCGTTCCCATCATTTCATTGACTTCCCTGGTAATCTTACCTTGCCTTGTTGTATTATACAGGCTGCGCAGCTCATCTATCATATCATCAGCCGCATCTGTGGCCTGTCTCATTGCCGTTCGCCGGGCAATATGTTCACAAACCATACTTTCCAGTATTGCCTGATATAATCGATTGAAAATAATTGCCGGCATAAAGTCCTTAATCAGTTCCGAAAGAGTAGGGTGACAAATAATAGGTTTGACCCGCGGAAATTTTTGTCCTTGAATTCTTTTGGAAAGTATCTTACATGGGGACAAAGGCTCGCTTATTACCTTATAATTTCCGCCGGACAGGTAATGAGTGTAAACCATATACATCTCATCGATTTTGCCAAGCTTGATATCCTGTGCCAGGTGATTTCTAAGGTCCTGAATTTCTTCATAGGTAAACCTGTCGTTTAACCCGGTCAGGCAATATTCAGCAGAGACTTTTCGTCGCTTAAGGTAGCGGATTGTTTTTTTGCCCACCGCATAATAACGCAATTTGATTTCGGCATTCTGCAGTTTTTCCTCCAGGACTGCCAATTCCTGATTTAAAGCCACATTAAAGCCGGCGCATAGCCCCTGATCAGAGGTAATAAAAATAATTCCTGCAGTCTGAATTTTCTTGCGTCGGGTTAAGGTACAAAATTGTTGTTGCCTATCCTCTTGCAATGCAGTAAGGTAAAGATCTTCAGCCATGTCAAAAAGCGAGGCAGTGTAAGCTCTGGAAGCCTCCATTCTTTCCACCATACGGGTCATTCGGGCGGTGGCGATTTTTTCCATGGTGGAAGTAATTTTATTGATGTTTATGGAACTTTCAATTCTTTTTCTGATATCCCGTAAATTTGGCATGGCTGATTACCTATATTTCCTTAACCTTAGTAGACTTCATCTTCTGATTGTTTTATTTGAGATTGATGGTCTCTGGTAAATTTTTCTAAAAATTCAAAACATATTTCCTTTATTTTTTCTTCGTCGGGTAAGTCTCCCGTATCCTTAATCAGAGCCGGAATCTCCGAATATATGCTGTGAACGTAATTTAAAAACTCTTTTTCAAAATCAAAAATTAACTTGTTAGGGATTGTATCCAAAGTCCCTTTGCCGGCAGCTAAAAAGATTAAAACTTGATCTTCCATAGGCATGGGTAGGAATTGTGATTGTTTTAAAAGCTCCATCAGCTTTTCCCCTCGAGCTAATTGCTTTTGGGTGGCCTTATCTACCTCAGTTCCCAACTGAGAAAAGGAAAGCAGTTCTCTATACTGCGCCATTTCCAGCCGCAGAGATCCGGCCGCCTTTTTCATGGCTTTTGTTTGCGCATTGCCTCCTACGCGTGATACGGAAATTCCTGCGTCTATGGCCGGCCGCACTCCGGAAGCAAAAAGATTCGGCAAAAGATATATTTGCCCATCAGTAATGGAAATCACATTGGTCGGGATATAGGCGGAAACCTCTCCTTCCTGGGTTTCGATAATAGGCAAAGCGGTTAGCGATCCTCCGCCAAGTTTTTCAGATAATTTGCCGGCCCTCTCAAGAAGTCTGGAATGTAGATAAAAAACATCCCCGGGATAAGCCTCGCGACCGGGAGGGCGGTTCAACAACAGGGAGAGTTGTCGATAAGCGTCAGCCTGTTTGCTCAGGTCATCATAGACCACCAGAGTGTCTTTGTGGTCCCGGTACATGAACTCTTCGGCAATGGTGCATCCTACATAGGGAGCTATATACTGCAAGGGCGCAAAGGTGCTGGCGCTGGCCGAAACAACAATGGTGTAATCCATGGCGTCGTGTTCCCGGAGCTTATCCACAATGGCAGCGATGGTTGAGG
The DNA here is from genome assembly GCA_030625085.1 of Pseudomonadota bacterium. Lineage (GTDB taxonomy): Bacteria > SZUA-182 > SZUA-182 > DTGQ01 > DTGQ01 > DAOURK01. Next base: position 16,427 of record DAOURK010000063.1, on the reverse strand, counting down.
TCTTTTGGCCGATGGCAACATACACACAAATAACCCCCGTATCTTTCTGGTTCAGTATGGCATCCAGAGCTATGGCCGTTTTGCCCGTTTTGCGATCGCCGATAATCAGCTCTCTTTGTCCCCGGCCGATGGGGACCATGCTGTCAATGGCTTTAATTCCTGTTTGCAAAGGGATACGCACAGGTTGACGATCGATAATCCCCGGGGCCGGCTCTTCCACCATCCGCCGATGTTTAAAGGGGATAGGGCCACGATCATCCAGGGGATTTCCCAGAGTATCAATGACCCGGCCGATCAAACCTTTGCCGACAGGGACCGACAGCAATCTTTTGAGACGTTTGACTAAATGTCCTTCACGAATCTTTAAATAATCTCCTAATACTACCGCTCCTACAGTCTCCGGCTCAAGATTTAAGACCAATCCCTGTGTCCCGTTTTCAAATTCAATCATTTCTTCGGCCATAACATTTCGAAGGCCGCTGATTCGTGCTATTCCATCCCCCAATTCCATAACAGTTCCAACTTCATCCATCTCGATTTTATTTTCGTAATCTTCGAGCTCTCTCAAAATGGTAGTTGATAATTCGGTCATATTGACCTTCATAGTCGTTTTTCACCCCTCTCATTAGATATAAGATCAAAACGTTTTCGTAGAGTTTTCAACTCACGATTTATTGAACAATCAATATGGAACATATTACTGCTGATAATAAAACCGCCGAGTATGTCAGGATTGATCTCAGGCGTTAAGATGATATTTTTTGAGGAAAATTGAGTCAACAAAGAATGAAATTGCTTATAATATTGTTCATCGAGAGGGAAGGGCGAGATAATTTTTACCCGGTGTTTATTAAAATAATTGTCAAGTAATTCCTCAAATTGTTGAAAAATAAAAGGTAAGGCGGCCCCGTGATTTCGATGCATTACAGCTCGCAAAAAAATCAAAAAGGCCGGATGAAGATATCCGCTGAATAAGGTTTCCAGCTTTTTCTTTTTTACTTCTTTGGCCAAAGCCTGGCAGAGGAAAAAATTTCTCAGCAGCTTATGATCATTCCATACCTGTAAGAACCACTCGAATTGTTGGCCGATTTCTTCGACTAATTTATGGGCTTCGGCAAATTTAAAGAGGGCTTCTGCATAAGCCCTGGCCCGTTTTGGCTTTTTCACTTAAAAATCACCCCCGCGTAACGTTCTTATTTCCTTTTGTCTAATTTATCCGTGCTTAAAATTAGGACATTCTTGTTGATATTCGTTCAGATATCGCTCCATCACTTTTTGACCTTTGGGACCATCGAGATCTTTTTGTAAATAACGATGTGTCAGCTTAAAAGATATATCAATGATCTCTTTTTTAAACTCATCAAAGGCTTTTTGCCGTGTTTGCTCAATGTCCATCTCTGCCTTTGATAAAAGTGACTCTGCCTGCAACTTGGCTTCAGTTAAAATTTTGTTTTTGATCTCAATGGCTGATGCCTTACTTTTGTTAACAATATCCAGCGCATCCTCTTTAGCCTTAAACAAGGTCTCTTGGCGGTTGGCCAGAAGAATGTCCACTTTTTTTCTTTCATTTTGGGCATAGTCAAGGTCCATAGAAATCTTGGAAGCGCGGTTGTCCAAGCCGGCAAGTATTTTACCCCAAGCTGTTTTCCAGAGCACTGCCACGAGAAGACCAAAGGATAATAAAGTCCAGATAAACAGGCCAGGCTCGACCTTCAGCAAACCGTCTTGTAAGATTGATAGCATGGAAAAGCCTCCCGGGTTTAAATAACCTTAAGGATTAAAAATTCTTTATTTTGTGGCAACGATAATACAAATTACCAGCGCAAAAAGCGCAATTCCTTCAATAAGGGCGGCTGCAATCAACATAGTGGCCCGAATCGGGTTGAGACTTTCAGGTTGTCTGGAGATCCCTGACATTGCATTTCCACCAATAAGTCCAATACCAATTCCTGCGCCTATGGCGGCAAGCCCTGCTCCAATAGCTGCTCCCATTGATGCTATATTGCCTAACATGATTTTATTCCCTCCTTAATGGATAAATGTAATGTAAAGCAAAAAATACCTTTGAGTTTTAATGCCCCCCGCTGCCGGCCATGCCTACATAAATGGCTGAAAGAAAGGTAAAGATATATGCTTGAAGGAGGCATTCCATAATATCCAATAAGCCCACAGCTACGGCCATGGGCACTGCACCGAATCCAATAGCGGCCTTTTGAAACATGATAATCAAATAAAGGAGTATCAGTAAAATAATGTGGCCGCCCAACATATTGGCAAACAATCGAATCATCAAGGCAAAGGGTTTGATGAATAAACCGACAAATTCATTCAACATGATGATAGGCAGGAGAATCAACGGTACTCCCTGGGGTATTAAATGTTTCCAATAGCGGATAATCCCTTGCTTGCTCATGCCGTAAATTTGGGTCATTACAAAAGTCACCACAGCCAGGGCCATAGTTACGGCCAGATTGGCCGTAACAGTCTTGCCGAAGGGGAAAAGTCCCAATAAATTGCAGAAAAGAATAAAGAGAAACTGAGTGCAAAAGAAAGGTAGAAAGCTGCGATAATTGGCACCCACAAATGGTTTGGCAATGTCATCCCGGATAAAGTCAACAAAGATTTCTACTAGCGTCATGAGCCGGGTGGGCTTATCAAGGTTTCTGGTGGCAAATTGGTTGGCTGCAGTAAATAAAATCACCATGAGTAAACCGCTCACTATCCACATGGCCACTACAAGCTTGGTAATGCTTATATCTAATCCCCATAGTGAAAGCCGAACCAGCGGAGTGTCTCCGAGATGGTGAAGCAAAATATCCAGCATTCCTTCTCCGTGGGTGCTCATAATAAGGGCCTCAGCAATTATGTGTATTTATGTATGGACTGTGTACCTGTGTAAAAATAAAATTTAAAAGTAAATGGACAAAACACGTTGGGTATTTAAAAATACGTTTTATAATTCTTTATCGGTTATGTGTTCTCAGTCCTTCAAGTATTGTTTATGGTTTTTTTAAGGAATATTTTTAGATATTATTCCCTCGTTCTATTTTAGTCGATCGGATCGACTGCATCAAAGGTTCATGGATTCATTTTTATTTTGACCCCCTTCAATTTTAAAAAGATCCTGTAGCGCTAAAGCCCTGCTTAGAATCCCTTATTGGATTTTTGGTTAGAGCTAAGGCCCTGCGCTACATAAAAAAATGGCTAAATGATAATTGCCGGCTTTGCAGAAAGTCTAAATATACCGGGGAATTTTTGGTTATTAAGGTTGATGCAATCGTAAAAAGTCGATTTTGGCATATTTGTCATTTCGACTGTAGGGAGAAATCTTATGTTTTTCAGCATATTATGTAATAAAGATTTCTCACGTTCGTTCGAAATGACACGTTAATGAGTCTTTTTACGAATACATCAAGGTTGGGAAGCGGAAGTTTATTTGATATGAAAATAAATTTTTCTATTTTTATCCCTACAGCGACATTTGTTTCATGAACCCTCGAAATTTAATACATAACAGAATTCATTAAAATAAGGCAAACCAATTAACTCAATGATCAAAAAAATAAGTGACGTTGTAGGGTTATAATTCGTGGCGAGCCGAAGGGTCATGAAGTTTGTTTTGAACGGAGATAAAATCTTCTAAGGGCAGATAATTTTCAGAAGGTATATAATAATCGAGAGGTGGGAAATTATCTAAATTTTTAGCAATAGCCGCCCGGAGAAAAGAGTTTACCCACCAGAAAATATTGTATTTACCAATAGAGCGTCTGATTCTGAACATCCTGAATTGCCGCTCTTCTTCGTCCATGGTAAAAGCTTGATATATGGCCTCAGCTACCATTTCAATATCATAAGGATTAACCAATAAAGCATCTTTTTGCAACTGAGGCGCTGCTCCTGCAAATTCACTGAGAATTAGTACCCCATCATTTTCAAGCTTGGAGGCACAATATTCTTTAGCTACCAGATTCATCCCATCTTTTAAGGGGGTGATCAGGGCAATTTCAGCAGTGCGATAATAGGCAAAAAGCTCAGATTTTTGTAAACTTCGAAAAATATAATGGATTGGTACCCAGCCTGATTGGGTAAGTTGACCATTGATTTCTCCCACCAAACTGTCAATTTCATTTTTTAGGTTATGATATTCCGGGATATCCTCGCGACTCGGCACCACAATCTGAACCAAGGTTATCTTATTTTGCAATTCAGGGTATTTTAGCAAGGCGTTTTTAAAGGCTTGTAATCTCCAGGGTATGCCTTTGGTGTAATCAAGTCGATCTACTCCCAGGACGATTTTGCGGTTGGGATAATATTCATGAATATACCAGGCCCTGTCGGCAACTTGCTGGTCGGCCGTTTGTTTTTGAATACCATTATAATCAATGCTAATAGGAAAATTGCCGACTCTAATTTCCCGGTCTCCCAATTGGATAGTAGACACCTGTCCCTTACCTTGCACCCGGATATCTCTAATCAATGTTCGAAGGCACTGAACGAAATTGCGTCTGTCACGCAGGGATTGGAATCCGATAAGATCGTATTCCAACAAGGCCCGAAGAATCTGGAATCGCCACGGAAGCTTCAAAAAGATATCCAATTGAGGGAAGGGAATGTGAAGAAAAAATCCGATTTTGCGGGTTATACCCATGGCCCTTAGTTCTTTGGCCACGAGCATAAGCTGGTAATCATGAACCCAGATGTAATCGTGAGTTCTGGTGTTTCGAGCAATAACTCGGGCGAATTTAAGATTCACCTCCTGATAAACATCCCAGTAAGTCGGATCGAAAATGCAGCGAGAGATAAGATCATGAAATAGTGGCCAGATAATTTCGTTGGAGAATCCATAATAGTATTTATTGATTTCTTCTTCGGTGAGGGTGACCGGTTTTAGAGTATATCCTGTGTCATTGTCGGTCACACTCATGATTTTATCTAAGTTAACCTTTTCACATGTTCCAGGCCATCCAATCCACAGTCCTCCTCTGTTGCGTAAGATCGGTGCTAGGGCAGTAACCAATCCGCCGGAGCCCGGTTCAATTTGCCATTCACCTTTTTCCCCTCTTACCAGAACAATTGGCAAACGGTTTGAAACCACAACCAATCGTTTGATTTTATGGGCATTTTTACCTGTTTGAGGTGGCATATAGCTATTCCTTTAGTAGAAAGAAGAAAATGAATCGTTTCTTTATCGATCACTGAATGCTTTGTGACGTGGAATTGAGTACATTAATTATTTTGAGGAAAAGATTGACGTCTACTTCTCTTTTCGGTTTTTTTTAAAAAATTCACTACAGTTCTATTCTTTCCCCTTCATTATGCGCCAAAGCCACCATTAAAGTCAAGTATTCTCGCAAATGGCGAGTGATGAGGAAGTTTTCCATAACAAAGGCTTTTGCTTTTTGCCCCATCTCTCTGAGTTTATCTCGGTTATGAAGTAAATACCGAATGCGAAGGGCGGCGCCTTCAGGTGTGTTTATCAGAAAACCGGTGTGATAATTTACCACCTGGAGACGGATACCGCCGGTGTCCCCGCCAATAACCGGTTTGCCTTTCCACATGGCCTCGGCTACCGTCAGACCGAAGCCTTCTTTGATTGATTTTTGTAATATCAGGTCTGAGGCTCGCTGTAAGGCATTGATTATTCTATGGGCATCCGGGGGTAAAAGGAGTACATGGATATCAGGATAATCTGCAACGGCTGTTTGTGTCTCGTTGAGTACCATTTCTCCTTCAGGATCATCTGTGGCTGTTCCACCTGCTAAAATTAACTGCAGGGGGATAAATTTTTTACTGAGTTTATAAGCATGAATAACACCAAGAGGGTCTTTGAAACGGTCGAAACGCGATACCTGCAAAATGATCGGTTTGTCAGGGTCCAATTCAAAACGACTGTATACCGAATCGATCTCATCCTGGGAAAGGTCCATATTTTTTTCACTTAAAGGATCGATGCTTGGAGGTATAATACATTGTGTATGAGGTAGTGATTGGGCGAAAGCGGGTAAAGAGAATATACTGGCATCAAAACCGACGACAAATTTTTTTAAATATTTCCATACCGGCCGATAGGGTTTACTCACGTCAATATGGCAGCGCCAGATCCATAGACCTTTTCGATTGGGACATAAATTTAATAAGGCAGCCGGTTGTGGATCATGAATAAATACAATATCAGCTTCCTCCAATTGAGGACGAAGCGCTTCTGCATTTCGTTCGTTTGTTTTTTCATAAACCTCCAACAGGGTATTTGAAATGCCTACCGGTGTTCCCTGGAGAGCATTATGAAATTTTTTGGTGCATTCATAAAATTCGCCCTCTCCGGTAATGGTTTCCCATCTGGCGTCTATGCCAAGTTCCCTCTTGAGTGGTATCAGTCTATGTAAAATTTCAGCTACACCACCTCCGTTTTTTGTAGAATTAACATGTACTACCTTCATTCCTGCCAATGGCTCCGCCAGTTGGCGTAGGTGACTAATAACCGTTTCACCAACTATTTGCGCATAGGCATCCAGCATACTAGAGGTCATGATATATCTCCAAGCATATTCTGAAATATCAAGGAGAGCATCCGGCGAAGTTGGGTTAAACTGGAAAAAAATGGATCAATGGCGGCCAACTCTTCAATGAGGTCTGCATATCTTTCATCGAAGCCCGACAGCCAGGCCCGGAAATCATCTCTTTTTTCAGGAGTGCGTCGTTTAGCGTCAATAAAGTGATAGAAAATGCTCCCTATGGATAATTGTGGAATAATATCCACCAATTCTTCAGGAGTATGAATGCTTTTTCGTGTATCAAAAACGACGATCTGAGAACGAAGAAAATAGAACTGCTGATCAACTTTCGTCCATAAAACCAGCTCACTTTCATCCAGCCGTTCTTCAATTAAATCAATGAGTTCATGACGAAGATCATCAATTTCGTTAAATTCGCTTGGGTCGACAACGCCCAACCGCTCAGCCAGTATGGCATCATGGAGATTATGCCGAACCCAGGAGGCAAAATCATTATTATATTCCGGGTCGTCGAATCGAGGCCGAAGTAAGGTCCCCCAAAAGTGATAATAAATACTTCCCGGATCAATAGTTATAAGATTATCTCGAAGCTCTCGCAGGTTTTGGGCGCTTTTTCCAGTAGCGATAACTAATAAGGCACAATCTTTTATATTGAAAGGTTCAACTGTCTGAACAACCTTCATTTTTCCCCCCATATAATTTTTTTTTCACTAATAAAGTTTTGCATTAAATGAGACAATTTGTCAAGGTAGAGTTCGGCATTTTTAACGTTTTTGTTTCTCAAAAAGGTTTTACAAAAAGTCTCTCTTTATCTGTATCGCTTCAGCGGATATTGTGCCGATCATGTAACCAATTCAGGCCAAAATTTGGGATTGCTGATGAAAAGTAGAAAAAGGTTGACAAAAAAATATAAACTGGAAAATGGAGGATACAGTTATTCTTAGGGTGTGAAAGAAAAAGCCCGCATGGTTTCAAATTAAACCTGTGCGGGCTTCTTATTACCTAAAAAAAGATAAAAAATAAAATGTTTTATTCCACAATAATATCTGTTGCGCCATTGACGGTGGTAGTAGGAGTAACTGTACTGGTTAAACCACTAAGGTCAAAGCTGCCAAAATAGGGACTAAGCATACCTAGTCCCATGCCGCCCAAACCGCCGAGGTTGCCTAACATACCTAAGCTGCTCAAGCCGCCATAACCACCTAAGCCGCCATAACCGCCTAAACCGCCATAACCGCCTAAACCGCCATAACCGCCGAGTCCGCTTGTACCATAACCGCCTAAGCCGCCATAACCGCCTAAACCGCCTAACATGCCTAAGCCGCCATAACCGCCGAGTCCGCTTGTAAGTCCACCGCCTAAGCCGCCATAACCGCCTAAACCACCTAAACCGCCATATGAATAGCCTGGTATTCCACTATATGACATATATTGTGCACCAGAAGGATTGGAGATGATAAAAAGTCCGAAGAAGATAATCGCTAATAGTACCATGTACTTAACGCTATTTTTATAAGACATATCCTTTAACCTCTTTTGTTATTATTATGTTGATTAGAATGTTACTCTCTTAAATTAATGGGAAGGATTCCTTCCACTGAGTAGTGAATATTAATGAGTTTATTAGTATTTTTTTAAGTTTCCATATCACCCCTTTCTTCCTTTCCTACCCAAGAATTTAATTTGAATTGAAAAGCACATCTTATATTGAAAGGCAGATAAGGTATATATTGAATTGAAAGGCATATACCCCTATATATTAACTTTAATTGACGAGATGACATCACAAAGCCTTACGAAAATTATTTTATAAGTCTTATAAGATGATACAATCATAAAAACAATTTTTTACGAGACCATGAATTTTACGAAACATTATGGAAGAAGGAAGTAAGAAATGAAAAGTTATCGTAAAGAACTTTGGTTTGATGTTCCAACACGCAGGGCTTTTATTAATATTACTTCTCAGGTTGAGGATGCGCTCAATGAAAGCGGCATTACTGAAGGTCTTATCCTCATAAACGCAATGCATATTACTGCTTCGGTCTTTATTAATGACGATGAATCCGGCTTACATCAAGATTACGAAAAATGGCTGGAAAATTTGGCTCCTCATGCACCGATCAGCCAATACCGGCACAACCGCACTGGTGAGGATAATGGGGATGCTCATTTAAAAAGGCAAATTATGGGAAGAGAAGTGGTGGTTGCAGTCACAAGTGGCCGACTTGATTTTGGTCCATGGGAACAGATTTTTTATGGTGAGTTTGATGGTCGCCGCAAAAAACGATTACTGATAAAGATAATTGGGGAATAAGAAAATTCTTGTTGTATTATGCCGGCGGGTGCAGTCATGATTTCTCTATCATAGGTTTGATTTTTCAAACAACTGCCGGGCTTTCTTGATGCGGATCAAACGATCAGAGACCACGTCAATAATCGTAATTTTGGGCGGGGTAAGAAAACGCATTGGCGGTCCCCAGGTCCCGGTCCCGGTACTGATGTAAAGAAAACTGCCGTTGGCAAATTCATGTAGTCCCCTATATTTTTTGTAGAGTAACCGGACAACCCATCTGAAAGGGAATATCTGTCCGCCATGGGTGTGGCCGCTCAGTTGCAAATCTAAGAGCCCTGTCGAGTTTTGGCCAATGTCGGGCCTGTGTTTTAAGAGGATGGTAAAAAGATTGTGAGGGACTGTGGAAAGAATGGCCTTTTCGTTTTGAATTATTTTTTGCCCCATTCGCAGTCCTGTTGGATCATCCACTCCAACGATATTGAAAATCCCTTCGACGGTAACTCCTTCTCCCCGAAGTATTTTAAAACCTGACCTTCGGGTAAAGAGAAGGGCTTCGTTGATGCCTGCATAAAAGTCATGATTCCCGGTAACAGCAAATTTTCCATATCGTGGATTGATTCTTTGAAACAATTCAGCTAAACCTGAGATATGATTGATTTCCGCATCTACTAGATCCCCGGTAGATACCAAAAGATCGGGGTTGGCCGCTTCAATGGCTGAGATAATTTTTTTCAAAAGAGGTCGGCGGACAATAAGACCCAGGTGGAGATCTGATATCTGGACAATAGTGAAATGGTGAATAGTGTCCGGGAGCTTAGAGGTTACGATTTGTATTTTTTCCGTTCTTATCTTTTGCGCATCAAAGAGGCTATAGCACCCTGCGGCGATAACCAGGCAGGTAAGCAGAAGAAAAGAGGCTTTCCCTGCCAGGATGAATTTTGCATAGTCAAACCGAAAGAGGACGCTGATTAAGCGTATAAGCACATTATAAGCGTCAACCATGATAAATAAGGAAACAAAGAGTAGGAGAAAGCCCATCCATGTATATCCCAGATAGGCAGTAAAACGGGCGGTAGATTCCCATCCTTTATTGTTTTGCAGATGGACAAGAATCGGTGCGAACACCATACAGAGCAAAAAGAGTATGAAGACAAATCGTAGGCATGGAGAAAAGGGTAAGAATGGCCGGGTTTTCCAATACGCATAGACATGCATGCTGCCGTAGACAGTCAAGAAGAGAACCAAAAATAAACTCATCAATTGTTCCTGTTGAGAAGTACGAAGGCCCTTAATATTTTTCTTTTGGAGGCACGCCGTTTTTATCCCAGCCGCGTTTTTGATAATAGATATCAAGTAATTTTTTATAGTCTGTTGGGTCTATTTTCCGCCCTGCCAGTTTTCCGCTTTGAACGGGGTCTTTGGTCATACGTGGCGGCATAAGGTCGTCCTTGGAGGTAAGGCCGTGCTCTATTCCTATTGTTCTGGTCAGGTTATAGATATGTTTTGATCGCTCTAAAAGATCATCAAGGGTCGCTTTTTTTCCGGTTACAGCGCTGTACATTTCTGCATAGCAATGTTCATCCAGACCAAGTTCAATCCAGGGCAGGCGACAGACACCGAGCATATCGAATAATGGCCGCAGTGTTTGGTGATAAATGACCAGTTCTGCCTGTTGCTCGTGAGTCCAGTTTTCCCCTTCCTCCAATTCGCGACCTATAGTCCAGGCACGGGTGTGATGAGCGCCGATATCGGACGTGCCGTAGGAGAGGGCCATAGATAATGCTCCGCGGCCGTCATAGGCTGATTGCTCCAAACCTTTTACATGGGAGATAATCCTCTCTAACTTTGGATATTTTTTAATCAATCCAAGAGCGCCCTCAGCCATTACATCACCAATCCCCTCCCGTGAGGAAATTTTATGCAAAAGATCAAATACCGCTTCACTGTTACCCCATTCTATCGGTTTATTATCAAGATCTTTAAGGGTTAACAGGCCGGTTTGGTAACCCTCCATTAGAACACCAATAAGGTTACCAGCCGAAATCGTATCTATTCCCAGTTCATCACAGAGTTGGTTGGCTTTAATAACCGCAGAGAAATCATCAATGCCGAGATTAGAACCGAACATGGCAGTAGTTTCATATTCCGGCCCTTCAACAGCAGCGCCGGCATATTTACCATTTTTGACAACGCATACGTTTCCACATGACATGGGGCAGGCAAAGCAGGCGGTATCATTAATTTTGTGACCTTGGGCGATCATTTCATCAGCATTGATTTTGTTGACTTTGCTGAATGTTCCATCACGGAAATTATTGGTGGGAAGAAAACCATGGGTATTGGCGTAATCGATAACCGACATTAAGCCTACGTGTTGCCAAAAGGTTAACATGTCGTGGTTTCGAAGGTAGTCATAAGCCTTTTGGCTCACCTCAACCAGGCGCTTAAGATCAAATACCGGCAGATCACAGGACCCCCGAACTGCAATGGCTTTAATGTTTTTAGAACCAAGAATTGCGCCCATTCCAGTTCGTCCGGCATTGCGACCCCAGTCGCAATTTATACAGGCATACTTGACCAGATTTTCGCCTGACGGACCGATTACAGCAACAGAAACCGCATGGTCGCCAATATGTTCTTTGACCATTCGTTCGGCTTCCAGGGCAGTTTTGCCTTTTATTTTCGGAAAGGGGATAAGAGAAACCTGATCATTATCAATCCAAAGGTACGATAATTGTGGCGCGCGGCCGGTAATGGTTAGACCGTCATACCCAGCCTGGCGAAGTTCCACACCAAAGGATCCCCCCACACTGCTGTCACCATAAGTGCCGGTTGCCGGAGAAATGGCGGCCAGGGAGGTTTTGCTTGAAGATGGTATGTAGAGTCCACACAGCGGCCCTGGTGAAATAGCGATTAAATTCTCAGGACCAAGGGGATTGATTTTGCCGTGTTTTTTCAAATTGTCGTAAACGAATTTAGCGTTAAAGCCACGGCCGCCTATGTATTTTTCTGCAAAGGCTTCGTCAATTGGTTTAGCTATTGCTTTGCCTGTAGTAGCGTCAATGTTAAGAATTTTCCAGAAATAGCCGCTTTTATTTGTCATTTTTATGATCTCCAATCTCAGTATAACGAAGCTGTTTTTTTTCGCCGTGCAGTGTATACTCAATTTCTTTCATTTTCGTATAACTTAAAACATTGGACATTCTATGATCCTGTCCAAAAATATGTTCAGGTACAAAATGGAGGGCGCCGTTGGCACATGCTTTTACACACTCAGGATCACCGCCGCAAAGGTCGCATTTGAAAGGTGTATCAAGGTCCTCATGGAGGTAAATGGCCCCAAATGGACAGGCCTTAACGCACATCTGGCAGCCCACACATTCTTCTGCATGAATGAAGACAACGCCTTTTTCATCTGTCTTTATAGCGCCTCTTGGGCAGACTTCAGCACATTTTGGTATCCTGCATTGGCTGCACATAACCGGCATGCGAATTATGGGATTCGGGTAAAGTACCATAACCCGGATGGCGGATTTTTTTGGATTAATAACATTGAAGTGTTTAATTGAACAAGCGATCTCGCAGGTTCTACATCCTGAGCATCTTTCAGGGGTAACAGTTAATCTTTTTTGCATTGTGCCACCTTTCAGTTATGATAAATGTCAATTATGATGCAATCGTAAAAAGTCTCATCTAAATGTCATTTCGAACACATTCACTACATTCAGTGTAAACTCCTGTGAGAAATTTTTATCGCACAACATCCTGAAAAACATAATATTTCCCCCTGAGGTCGAAATGACAAATTTGCCAAAATCGCCTTTTTACGAGACCATCAATTATGATATATGATAGATGTTGTCTATTGAATATCATGTACCTTTCCCCCTCATTCCTGTTATCCTAAAGGAGTGGGGGATTAGGTAAGTATCTAAGGTTACATTTTATCTGGTATATTTTACTTTTATAGTTACTTTTCGGATAGGCCCCAAGTTATCTTGATTAAATATTGATTTTAATCTAAAAATATATCGCTATCCAGCCTAGCTGTATATTTTTTTTATTTTTTTTCAATATTCAACCGATTTTTTTTCAGCCTTAAAAGAATCAATGTAGTGCAAGGCTTTAGCCCTGTTAAGCCCCACAAACGAGATTTTAGCAGGGCTAAAGCCCTGCGTTACAGAAGAGAGAAACCATATGCCATATAAAAAAGCTGTACGCTACCCCAAAAAGCCTTGCGCTTAATCCTGATAAATGACTCTGTTAATTTAGTCCAAAACTGTGTGTTTTTTTCGAAAAGAGCACTCATAACATTTTGTTTTTGTTAAAGTACAATTTCAGCAATTTTATAAAATCATAGTAAATCAACTGAGTCATAAATCCTGTTAATCCAGTCTAATAATTAAATAATTCTAAATAAAATAATCTTGCAGGTCCTTAAAATGCTCAATAATAATATCCGGTTGAATACTCCCGATAGCACCTATTCTATTTTTTATGAAAACAGTCATGATATTGGCCTGGGAACCTGTTTCAATGTCAATGGCACTGTCTCCGATCATAACAGCTTCCCTGGGCACAATATGATGCTCATTCAGTAGATTGATTAAATTTGATGGGTCCGGCTTCAAATGATTGTCACCCCTGTCGCCGATAATGTCACGAAAATAGTGGGCAATACCAAGGTGCTTAGCAATCATTTTACTTTCTTTATCCAGTTTATTGGTCAGCACGAATTGTTTTTTATGGTTAAAATGCTCCAGGACTTTGTTGACGCCGTCATAAAGGGTAGTGTGATCAGTCAGGTGTTGGTGATAATAACTGAGAATAACTTCATATCCTTCCGCATATAACGTTTCATCACCATCTAAGGCTTTCAAAATGAGGTTAGTAATTCCCATGCCAATGTATGTAATCAGTTCTTTTTCAGTTTTGGGCGCAAGACCGAAGTGAGAGAGCATCGCATTGACGGCCGCACACAGATCACGACGTGAATCAATAAGTGTTCCGTCAAGATCATAAATGAGTGCGCTGACAGGTATTTTTTTCATAAGCCTTTGGAAAGTATTCGCAGGGAAGAGAAAATGGCCTGGATATCGAAATTTTTCACCAAGTACATAAACTGGGGAACAGCGCAGCCACACAGAGAGCAATTAACTTCTGATCCCATAACACAAGGGGTTTTAAATTTGCCTTGAGCATCTAACCCGACAATAGAATTTCCAGCCGGACAATTTTTACCCCAAGGAGTGGTGCAGCATAGCTCCAATTGCTTGATACTATTAACTATGAAATAGCCATAGATTTTTTTCAGATTTTTAATAACCGCCACAGCAGTCCGCCGTTCCTCGGAATTGAGCAATAGGCCCGAAGTATCGTGAAACGAGGGGGTATAAAAGCCGAAGATGATTCCTCTACATCGCTTTTGCCAAAATCCCACTGTTTCCCGCAGAATTTCTTCCTGGCAGTTGAGTTGGGTAATATCGTAAATAATAAAACTGTCTTTTCGAATATTTTGGACCACATCTGCCCAATGGCCTCGCTGTTGGTTATGAATTTTTTCATTGCCGTCAATGGAAATAAGAAAGGAGACATTTTGCCATTGGGGAAGCTCTATGGTGCCGTTGGTGGCAATCCAATTCCATTTAAACAGATGGATGAGCTTTTCAATATCTTTGGCCCGCAGCATAGGCTCTCCTCCGGTCCAGGCCCCATAGTAACGATTATTTGGAGGAAATGAAGATAAAAGTTTTTCCCACTCTTTTACAGAAAGTTCATGTTCAGTGGGATACCATTTCATATAGCAGGTTCGACAGGAAAGGTTGCACTGGGTGGTAACATCGATGCTAAATCCAATGGGTTTTCCTCGAAGGATACGATGCCAGATAGTAAAATAATCAAAAATATTCATTTTCTCAGTCTTTACCTCATCTATTAATTTTTAGATAGTATATTTTACTTTCCTATCAAAAACCAACCGAAGCACACTTGAGGGCCCTTGAGATAACCTTTGTGCCTAATAGTCGCATTAAAATCTCGGCTAACCATCCGCAACGATAAACAATAAAGTCCGCTCTTTTTCGCGTGCGTAAGGCATTGGATAATTCACGACCACATTCTTTCTTCCATTGCTTTTCATACATGTGGAGCGATGTGCCGTGCCTGATATGATTGGCGCCGGCTTCTCCGGCTATACGTCCACAGATCATGACTATGGGAATACCGCCGCCATTGGTAGCCATTACGTGTCCTGCGGCATCACCAACCAGGATGATATTATCCATTACTGTATGGGGCACAGGGCCATTCACCGGCACCAGCCCGGCAATAGTGGAAACCTTTTGCCCCTGTGCAGTTTTGTTTTTCATAATGGGGGCTTGAAGAAATTGATCCAGCAAGGTAAGAATATTTTGTTTATAGAAATTTTTGCGGATACCAAGGCCCACATTGGCTCGATCTTTCCCTTTGGGAATAACCCAGGCATATCCTCCCGGAGACACATTTCCATAATGCATTTCCACTATATTAGGTTCTATGGTAAGGTTTTCCATAACGTATTGTACACAGACAGCAAGATCGTTTTGAATGTGAATCCCCAGTGGGTTGAGTAGTTTTCGGTTAGGTCCGCAGGCCAGGATAATAACTTTAGGCCGGTACCGAGTATTGTTCGTGTCTACTAAACCAGCCCGGATTCTTTCAACCCGCGTGTTTAATTGAATGGTTGCCCCGGCTTCGGCTGCTTCTTCCAGCAAATATTCTTCGAACTTTTCCCGGTAAACGGAGTGTCCTTCTAAAGGCATATCAAAACTTGTGCTTTTGGGAGAGAATACACGTACAATATCAATTTTTTGGGCAATGAGTTCTTTTTTAATGTCATAGAGTTCAGGGACTAATGGGCTGTGAACAAAGATTTTTTCTAATTCTTTCGCCGTTGGGAAAAATTCTCCGCACCTGATGGGAATGCCGATGGTCTTTTTTTGTTCCAGCAAGAGCGTGTCCACGCCCTGCAAAGCGGCATATTTGGCAGCCATGGCACCGGCAGGTCCTCCTCCAATTACCACAACATCAATATTTTGTTCTTTCGTCATTTATTCTATCTCCACGCCAAAAATGTCATTTTTCAGGAATGGGTTTAAGTTTTTACCATCGAGGGGATCCTTTAGAAATTATTATTATACCTTTCCGTGATAATTTTCACAATGATAAACATTACCAGTAAGATGAAAGAGCAGCTAATTTTTCTATAGCGGCAAAATCGGTATGCGAAAGTTATTTAAGGGGCAAAAGTTAAGATTTGCGCACTTCTTAGAGCAGCGGCATGTTGTATAAGCAAGGCAATGTTAATTTTTCTAATACATTGTCTATCATCCTTGGGCACTGAGGCTTTTGCCTAAAATTTTGTCTTGATCGGCTGAGATCTATTTGCACTTTTTTTAACACTTTCATCATGATCTAATTTAGAAATAGCGGCAGGAAGATTTTATAAAGATCACAACAAAATAACAAAATAATCGTGTTTTTTGAGATTTAATAAAATAGGTACTACCTCTGTCAGAAATTAGAAGACTTAAGCAAGAACTATTCTAAAAATTAGTAATCTTTCAACATTATTAAGCATT
>DAOURK010000204.1 GCA_030625085.1 Pseudomonadota bacterium | reverse complement strand
GCCTGTTTTACTCCTGAAGCCTTAGGATTTAGGATATTCCTCACCCCCACCTCGTATATTCTGAGCTTTGCCATGTTGAATGGTTTTGCCATGACTCCAGCTAAAATTATTGTAACTTACCTCAACTTATTGAGAACTTACTGATATAGTTCATGTCCCGGCACTGGGAAAGTAAATTATTAATTTTACCAAAATTGGTATTATTAATAATTTGAGTGATCCTGCCCCGGCTCACCCCCACTACCTCCGCTATCTGCTCCTGGGCCCAACCAAGACGGCTTAAGCGGATGATGACCACATTTCGCCCTGCCTTCTGACGCGCCCTGATATCTGAAATCCAGGTATTTACCGTTTGCTGGATGACCCCTAACCTTTGGGCCAGGTCATCTTCAGTCCATGCGCACTCAGGGTCTGATGTAGCTATATCGCGGGCAATACGTTTTTTATCTTTTTAGAGCCGCATTCCTTAAAAGCAGACCAGCGATGGATACCATCCGGGATTAGAATGGCCTCAGTTCTCTCATTGTCCTTAGGATAGTTAAGTCTGCACCTTGATCGGCGGGAACGTTGCCCCTGTCCTGAGCGCCTCAATATAGGCATTAACAGTCTCTTCGCTCCTTCCTCCTCTTGGGTAAATAAAGGGCGACCAGGTTAAATCGGCAATGTTTACTTCCATCATAATAAAAATAATATTTGTTTAGCAACGTTTCGATTTGGTAATATTAAATCTTTTATGGTAAAATAATAAAAATATATAGTGCAGAAAATAATAGATTTGCTGAACAGTGCGGCATTTTAAAGATGAGCATCAGATGGTTTGATGGCATAAGCATTAAGATTTAAGCGAAAGAAAGCGTGTATGCAAGGGGATGATACAAATTAGAGTTAGATGTGCTATACAGAAGGTAGGTATATTCAATATAACAGACGTCTGTACAATCAGATGTAGACATATAAAAACAAATACATAAAAGCAATAAATAGCAAATCAATATGGATACCTCATTAACCTCACAGCCATACATTCAGAAAAAATATTCATTAGAGAAAATGATAGATTTAAAAATATATTTATAATATGATATTAATATTTCTAATGTTATACTGAGGTATATTCATGTCCAATGGAAGGTCCTTTAAGTCAGATGATAGTTTTCTAGAAAAATTAGCTATAGGTGCATTCGGTACGAAAAAAGTTATTGAAGATTTATCTAGACAAGGTTTCAATCCTATAGAATTGGAAAGAGGATCGACGGGATATAAAATATGGAAAGCTATTAAAATTAAGCGTATTCGAGTGCCTGATATCCTCTGTTTAAAAAATGGTATTAGGGTTGAATCAAGGGCAAAAACTTCTTTGATTATTTCTATGTCACATTCAGAGGCTGATGCAAATCGCGGATGGGATTATGGTTTAAGAGACGAGGATTTTGTTGCTCTAGTAAAATGTAAACGCATTGGTGAAAGAGCTATTGACTGGGAAGCATCGAGTTTAGTTCAATATATCCGTACC
The DNA here is from genome assembly GCA_030625085.1 of Pseudomonadota bacterium. GTDB lineage: Bacteria > SZUA-182 > SZUA-182 > DTGQ01 > DTGQ01 > DAOURK01. Next base: position 5,428 of record DAOURK010000204.1, on the reverse strand, counting down.
AGTGACCTTCGTACGGCATTTAGTCAAAGGCATGTGATAATCGAAAAACGCAAGGGTGCAGAGGAAGGCTTTGAATCACGTTTGACTTGGCCTGCTGCAATAGCTAAGGCTGACGGGCAGATATCATATATTTCCAATAATCGTTTGCAGTATAAAAGAAAGAATGATAATCGCACCATAACGCTTCGATTAACTAAAAATAATACCTCTTTAACTGCACTTGTTAAAGAAGGTAATTCATTTCCTGAAGATAAAATCCTTGCTTCTGTAGTCCCGGTTAATGAGGTTATCAAATCCACTACCGTATTGAAAATAAAAGATTATATTGATTTATTATCAAGCACTTCTATTTCAGACCGCTATTCAGCGACTAAGGCCCTTTCATATATTGGGGATGCAAAATGTGCTAATGCTCTATTAAAACGTATGAAGGACGTTAATGAGCATATTTATGTCCGATTAGAAGCTGCTGCATCTTTAATCCGGTATGGGCACCCTAATGGACTAAAATTTATTAATGAAATTTTTTCTTCTGATTATTTAGAATATCGATTGGAAGCAGTCATTATTCTTAGTGAAATACGAAATAAAAATTCACTCAACCTATTAATTGAAACTATTTCTGATAATAAGCAACATTCTGAAATTCGTGCAGGTGCTGCTTGGGCATTAGGAGAATTGAGAGATGTTTCTTGTTTACCAAATCTCATATCAGCTTTTAGTAATGTCTCTGAAACAATGCGAATAGAAGCAGCACGTGCATTGGCGAAAATATCAGAGAGTAATAGTGAAATTGTTTTAGAAAAATTTGCTTCTGCAGATGAAATTACCCGCCCTGGTCTTGCCTGGGCACTCAGTAAACGAGGAAAACTTGAGATAAATAAAATTTTTAAAATTGTTCAGTTAGATTCAATTGATACTAGGCATTGGTTAGCATTTATATTTGGCTATGCAGGGCAGGATAGAATTATTGGAGGGATTGAAGAATTAAAAAATAAAGATCCGGAGCTTTATTTTGCAGTTACACTGCTTTGGAAAATCCTTTCAAGTTGGGTATATAACCTAGAGGAGGTATAAAATTTGTCTTTTAAGGAAGCTATCCCTTTATATTCTACTGAATACGGCACAGCTTATACAGGGGATTCATATTATTTACTAAAAAATCTAAATAGTGACTCCATTGATTTGGTTTTAACCTCTCCACCATTCGCTTTACAGAGAAAAAAAGAATATGGAAATAAGGATCAAGAAGAATATGTCGACTGGCTACTTCGATTCTGCCCCGAGATTATGAGAGTATTAAAACCTTCCGGAAGTTTTGTTTTAGATTTAGGTGGGGCATATAAAAAGGGGCGACCTGTACGGTCTTTATATAATTATCGTATTCTCATAAGGCTATGTGATGAGTGTGGGTTTAATCTTGCCGAAGAATTTTTTTGGCATAATCCTTCCAAACTGCCCTCCCCCATAGAATGGGTAAATAAACGAAAAATACGCGTAAAGGACTCTGTAAATACTGTATGGTGGCTATCAAAGAACGATGTCCCAAAAGCGGATGTGAAGAATGTATTAGTACCATATTCGGAAAGAATGAAAACCTTATTAAAAAATCCGGATACATTCTATAAGCCTAAAAAACGACCTTCAGGCCATGATATTTCAGGTGGCTTTGGGAAAAGTAACGGAGGAGCAATCCCATCTAATTTACTTCAAATATCAAACAGTGAAAGTAATTCAAAATATCTTAGATTATGTGATAAATTCAATGCGAAAAGACATCCCGCTAGATTTCCGGCAAAACTTCCATTATTCTTTATTAATTTCCTTACTGACCCGGGAGATGTAATATTAGATATATTTGGAGGTTCTAATACTACCGGAGAAGCCGCTGAAAATCTGGGAAGGAAATGGATTTCGTGTGACCTTGATAGAACCTATGTTGCAGCTTCTGCCTTCAGATTTTTTGAAGAACCAATAAAAGAAAAACATAAAATTATATATTCCAACCTTCTAAACTCAAACAATCTACCTATTAATCTTCCCGGAAAACATCAATTATTACTGTTCCCTAATAATCAGGAAAGCACCATAGAATTAATGAAAAATATTCGTCTAACATAACCGCTCAAGCTGAGCGGCGGGAGCTTAGCGAAAAGGTTGGTTAAATTATAGCGCACACTGTTAATACGCACAAGGCTGCCAAAGGCCGCCGCCGGCTACTTTGGAAAAACCCAACCCTGGATCAGCCACTATATAAGCATAGCTAATAATCTCAATACTACACTTATGACCCGGGTCATAAAATTGGATTATGTTTCTGCCCAATATAAAACCCCCTGCTTCCAATATCAGCTTATATATTGTTGTCGACACTCTCTTCGGCCTAAGGTTCCTATATTGCTTCCTCTTCACTAGTGAAAACATATATATGGCCATCGATTGTGCCAAAGTAGATAGACCCATCGTGGTCCTCAACCATACAGTTCACCTTTCCTGTCCAGCGAAACATTCTCGGATTGATATCCGGCGTATCAATGTAACCAGAGTAAGGCTTGTCATCCCAGGGCTCTTCCGGATTGTAGTGAATGAAGTAACCAGTGCAGCCGGAACCGATATAAATTGTGCCCTCACTGCCGCACATCATATCCATTACAAAAGCAACTCCGCCGAGAGAACCTTTCATCTCAAATGAGCCGGAGGCAGGATCGTAGGTGAAAATCTTATTCATATCATCAGATCCTGCTACATAGAAAAGACCATCTTTACCAATGGTAAGGGCCCTGACGTTTACATTTACAGATTGCGAATCAATGACAGTAAAAGAGTTTGATACCGGATCATAGGAGAAGATCTTACCCAAGGGATCCTTGTAACTGTTTTCTGCAGGGGCAAGGATAACCCCCCACAAAGTTCCATCCTCGGCAAAAGTCAGGCTGCCGATGCCTGCCTGATTGGAAAGAGGACTGCCAAGATAGGTAATGCTGTCGGCTTGAGGATTGTAGACGAAGAGGTGAGCATAATAATTATTGAGAATGCCATCCCTATAGGCTGTTGAACCGTAAATCTTTCCATTAGGCGCTGTCACGAGATCTGCAACTACAAGGGGTATTCCATCTGTATCATCACTTGAGTAAGGGACCACCTGCCCCAAATCGCGGGGATTGGACTGTGCTCCGCTGCCCGGGTCCCAAGGTTTGGTTGGATCATAAATAGCTAGATTGGCATAACCCATTGCTCCCCAGGAATATGTCGTAGAATCTTTCCATCCGCCCCCAAGACAGATCAATCCGTCAGTTCCTACCGTCATGGCTCTACACTCATAACCAGGGTCCCCAATATCTTCGGTTTCACCACTCACAGGATTATAGACAAAGAGGTGCCTTTTACTCGTACTGCCGTAAATTCTTCCATCCGGTCCGCTAACAAGGGCAAGAATTTTGCTATACTCCTGCGCCGGCTGACCCAGGTCTTGAATAGACTCATCCGGTTCAGGCCTTGTATTATGGTACACTGGATATTTCAGGCTAAAGGTCCCCCTGTCCGCAGTTTGATTGAAGCTATCCTTTATTTCATATTCCCCCTCTCCTGTAAAATATCCTCCAAGGCCACAGAAGACACCCTGGGGACAGAGGGTGTTTTGGGCAGTGCAGGAAAACTGCGCAGTGTAACCGCCGCTGAATTCCGCTCTAAAGGACATAGGAGCTTCTCCTAGTGTGGGGGTATATTCAAATTGCTGTAATTGCCCCTCGATGAGGGATAGCGGAGAATCCTGAAAATGAAGTACATGTTGATCAGTCAGTCTGTCTATGATCATTGTCCCCTCTACTATCCCGCCATTTTCATTTATCAAATACGTACTCTTCCATTCACCCTCTATTTTTAAAGGAGCTGGGGAAGGTTCCGGGGCTGTCGTAGCAACAGGGGGAGCCGGTTGAATATGAGTCGGCAGAGGATAAATTATTGAGGGGAGTAACATCGGAAGGTTCCATGGTGTAAGGAAAAGGCTAAGAGGACCATAGGGCGGAGTAGAAAGAGAAGGAGTAGACTCTGTTGAGGGCCTGAAAGAAGTTAGATCATATTCCGCATATGAACTGTAACCTGCACCAAATCCTGAAAAAGGGAAACCGGAATTATTATTGATGGAAGGGAAAATGGAAGGGTAACCGGTATCGCTCGTAAGGGTATTATTCAGCAAGTTTAATCGATCTTCTTGACCCATTGGCCAAAATCCTGGGGCTGGAAAGAATGGGCTGTAATAGGCGGATGAAAAGGTATAAGGACTGTAAAGAAAATTGGGGAAGTTGTTGTCGTATCCTTTTCCATATTCGTAAGCAAAAGGATTGATTGCTTGATTCAAGAATGAAAGGGAACTAAAATTATAATATACAGAGATAGCATCAGAAGTTTTCATCGATTGAGCCGAGACCTTTATCGCATCTATCAGACTTAGAGATAGAGTGAAGATAATGGCATAGAAAAAAGTTTTAAAAAGCTCCTTTTTATATTTTTTAAGCATTTCTTTTAGCTCCTTAATACATCTTTTTGCACAGATTCAATATTCAGGAATTTTACTTATTCCATATAAAACAAAAGATTAGAAAATGTAAAATAATTTTGAGCCTATTTTTTTTTGATAGTTGGCATCCCTCTTTATCCTTTTTTCTTCTTGAAGACTTATATGTGAATTTATATATCAAAAATTAAGCCCGTTTTTTTTAATGATTAACCCTTCTTTTTATACCGCAAAATTTATACCCTTCTCCCTCTTTTGTACTGATATATTTTAAATTTTTTTTATCTGTGATAACTACCTGTAATTATTTAAATTATTACTCCACTACATACAATTTATTGGATAGGTTTTAATTTCCTGAATGGGAATTTAAAATGAAATATTAGTAATTATATGATATTTGTCATAATAATTATAAAATGATGCAAAAAGGTGTAAAAAGTATGGTAAATTGTAGTTGATTTGGCAGGGAACTCAGTTTGGTCAAATCAATATGTAGAACCACCTTTAACGGTCTTCCTGAGCAATTCCCAACAAAATATCCTCAAATCCCAGTAAAACGTTAGGTATTATTCCTTCTGACCCCAATGCTAAATGCATATCCATATTCAATTGTTCGCAGAATTACTTAACAACCCCATCAAAACTTGCAGAGTAAAGATCATTACCAAAAAAATCTCCTGTGACTTCTACCATCATTCCCATATACGATGATAGATCAAGAAGCCGGTCTGCTTCTGCTAATACTGGGCTACCAAGCTCATGACATCGGATTATCCTTCCATTCACATCAATAGAATTAGAACCAACAACTCTCCCTATAACGGTTTCATTATAATCAGGAGAAGTATCAGAAGTGGTTCGTTTTGCTTGTTGTGCCAATGTGTAAGGGTCGTTTCGTAAAATGTAGTCAGA
>DAOURK010000043.1 GCA_030625085.1 Pseudomonadota bacterium | reverse complement strand
TATAGCCTTCCAAAATGTTATCCTCATACAGACTAAGGAAGCCCTTTATCTAATTTTATCTAAAGTCGCCCTCAATAGTTCAAAAAAATTGAGGGAATCTTATCCTGAATCGCTTAAAAAATGTTAAAATTAGAACTGCTGATTCAATAAAGCCCCTATCCATGGATAGTATCTATAGATTTTCAGGTATTAAGTTCCATACTATAGCGCAAAGTTTTAACCTTACATTTTTGCAGGGCTAAAGCCCTTGCTACTTTTGTTTGAATATTGATTATGGAATTATTTTTATGAAAATCTATTAGGGAAAAAGGCGAGGTGCTATATCCGGCAATTAAAACTTGACCATTTCATCCCCTTTGAGGTATAGTAAATTTACTTTCTTTTTAATTACTTATAAAAATTTATGAATAGAGAAAAAACAAACAAACTAAGTATCTCCAATTTACCTTTGCTTAACAAATACTTTATTCGTTAAGCAAATTTTTAAGGAGAACTGCAATATTTAAATATATTCATAATAAGGTTTGGATATTTGATGTAGAATGGGTTCCTGATCCGGCAGCAGGAAGACTGCTTTATCATCTCTCCGATTCCCTTTCCGATGAAGAGGTAATTCAAGAGATGTGGAAACAGGGAGGAGCTACTGAAGAAGAGCCCATGCCCTATCTAAAAACTGTCCTGTGCCGTATAGTCTCCATTTCGACCATGATACGTACTGTACAGAACGAAGAGATCCAGCTCCAACTGCTTTCTCTTCCCCACGACCCCAAAGATGTAGTTCAAAATTCGGAAGCCCATATTGTGGGGACCTTTCTCAATGCAATTGGAAAAAATAAACCGCAACTGATCGGATATAATTCTCACTCTGCTGACCTTAAAATTCTTATCCAACGAGGTGTAGCCAAGGGAATCCGGGCCCCTGAATTTTGTAAACGCCCTGACAAACCCTGGGAGGGAATAGATTATTTTGCCAGGGGGAGTAACTGGAACATTGATCTGATGAGGATTGTCGGAGGGGCCGGCAAATCAACCCCATCCCTTAATGAAATGGTAACTGTGTGCGGAATCCCCGGCAAAATGGATATGGATGGTCAACAGGTTGCCCCTTTATGGCTCAAGGGAGAGTTAGACAAAATTATCGCTTATAATGAGTTTGATGCTCTTACAACCTATCTGTTGTGGTTAAGGCTGGCCTATTTTGGGGGCTTTTTCAGCGATGCACAATACGAGCATGAGCAGGAGCTTTTACAAAATTTTCTGCGCACGGAATCACAAAAGCCGGAATATATCCACCTGAAAGACTATCTCACCGAATGGGAAAAACTCCAAAAATTGACTTCATAAAAAACATCACGCTGTCCGGCATATAAGAGAGTTATTTTTCTTGCCTTTTCTAGCGGCAAGGGCAAGGATAGAGCTTAAAGGAGGGTGAATAATGAAAGTATATTTAATACAGCATGGAGAAGCCAAAAGCAAAGAAGAAGACCCCCAAAGACCTCTTTCTGATCCGGGTAAAAATAATATCCGGAGAATTGCTGAATTTGCGGCAAAAATAAATCTATCTATAACAGAGATTTGGCATAGTGATAAATTGCGTGCTCAACAGACTGCCGGTATATTGGCAGAGGCGCTTGGAATGAGCGACAAAGTCAAAGAATGCCAGGGCCTTGCCCCTAATGATAATGTTATGGATTTAAGCATTCATCTGATGAGCAAAGAGGAGAATGTAGCTATCGTAGGCCACCTTCCTTTTCTTGGCAAGCTATCCTGCTTGCTTTTGTGCGGTTCTGAAAGTGCGCATATTATCAATTTTAAAATGGGAGGCATCGTCTGCTTGAATAATAAGGATGACCTTCATAATTGGACATTAGACTGGATGATTATTCCGGAAATAATAGAATAAAAAAAAATGTGCCTTCCAAATAAAAATTAGCCAAAAAAACTTTCCTTTCAACCGATATATAATCATACCTTTTTTTAATACTAAAGATTTTCAGTTATTAAATATCATCCTGTAGCGCAGGACTTTAGCTATGCATTTTGGCAGAGCTAAAGTCCTGCACTACTTTTGTCTGAATATCGTAAAATTATTTCTCTAAAAATTTAACATTTCAAAGAAAGCCAAAAATGCCGGAATATCAATTAATAAGGGACTTTTTCTCTCATAGACCAAAAGGATATACCGAAACTACAGATTACTATTTACCAAAGATAGCCAAGCAACTCAGTCATGTAATAAAAAAAATCCAGGAAGCGCATATTCACAACAGCTTACTCCACTTACCAGATAAAAAGCTTGAAGAACTGGCAGGGGTACTGGTTGAATTCTCTGAGGATATTCATAATGACATCGGACTATGGAAAAGCTATGAAAACTATAACCTTGCCCTTTTTAACACCAGACTCCCCCTTACTTTGGGGACCCATGAGGATGTGGGGCAGAAAATCTTGAATGAATACCGAGTCTGGCATTTGCTCTGGGTTTTATATTCGAAACTAAATCCTGAACTTATTCTCTCACCAACGAATAGGGACTTGCGCCTGATGGCCTCAGTCATTTCTGAATTTCAGGATAAAATATTTGCCAAAATGCCTCAGGGCTCAGGAATAAAAAAATTTCTCACTCAGCCCAATAACTATGGTTGGGAGGTGAAAAAAAAGCTTCTTTGGTTAGGCAGGCATTCTTATCTTTTTCGACATAGCTTCCAAAATTATATTGAAATGAATGGGGGAACACCGGAAATTTTCTTAATCGATGATTTTGTTTGTCATCAGACAACTTGCTGGTCCGGTCTTGGGGCAATCGATATTTTAGCGGCAACCTTAAATATTCCTGAAAAACAAGGTGTAAACATACGACGATGGTATGAAAAGCATATGGCTTATTATAAGGTGCTATCAAAGGAGGGGCCACTCATAGAAGTTGTAAACACTATTAGTGATAAGCCATATACAATTAGAGTGGGAGAAAATAGCCGGCATTTCAAGATTGGACAGCTCGTTTTTGGTGAGTTGGTCCCATGGAATAAAGAATGGTATTGGTCCGGCAAACAATTATTCTATACCGATTTATCAGACAAAATCATTGAAAGTCTCAAAAATACCTTCATTCAAAAGGTCCCCCGCATAGCATATCGTTATTGCCCTCAGCAGGCTAAACAAGCAAAGGCAAGGATAACTGATCGCTATAATGAATTTGTTAAATATCATGGTCAAGATTTAGTTATCTATCCTGATGGTCATTCCATGGTTGCTGATCTGCTCAATCAGTATAAAGTGAAATATAAACCTGCGCCCAAGCACAACAACACCTCGGATATGCCAAAAAAATATACGATTCCAAGTCCCGACTCCACCGTATCTTTTGCGCCTAACCTTATTGAAAATAAAAATGGAATTGGTGTCTATTTTAACCCCAATGAAGGCAGAGAAATTATAGATGGATTTAACTTTATCGTAAAAGGATTTGAGAAAAAAGGAATCAACCTGACCGAAGAAGAGGAAAACAACATCAGATCATTTATGTGCTCAAATTCAGTCAGCCCCGGATTTGTAAAAAAATTAGTACAAAAATATGGTGATGAATCCATTGCCTCAGTGTTTTTAATCCCCAACAGTAATGATAAATTCTATCTGGAATTTTTACTGCGGCAAAATAAAGGAGGTTTCTTCCGAAAGCGGCATCCTGATGTTGCCTTTTCCTGACATCGGCGATGATGAACAGCCTTTGGCAATTTGTAATTTAAGCCCCTACCCTTTTAAGACTCACTGTAGGTTCCCTGTATTGGCAGGGCATTAGCCCTGCCAATACAGGAAAAAGAGAAGGGGGCTCACTGTAGTAGTGCAAGGCTTTAGTCTTTCTAAACTGTAGTGCATGGCTTTAGCCTTGCTGAGGGGTCCTAAAATATGCTCCTTTACAATCCTTCGATAAAATAGTATCCTCATCTTAAAATTTCTACAAAACAGAATCATCGAAAATAATAAAGGATTAATCAAAGGAACAATTTTCTAGAAAAAAAATGAATAAAAAAACTGTACAAGCAAAAAAAATACACTCACTTGGGGAATTAATTGAAAAAGCCACCCCCAAAACACCCGATGTTGAAAGTGGACGCCTTCGCGATTGTGCTGTCTACCGGGGTATGTTAGATGCGGATTGGAGTTTACTTACCAGCTTGGATAGGCTCGGTTGTCCCCCTAATCCTCCCCATGCAAAAGCTCACCTCGAAGAACATATATTACGAAATTTCATGCGATACTCCCGGCCATATTTACAACTAACATCAACCAATGAATGGGAAGGACTTGTTGTCGCCCAACATCATGGTCTGCCCACTCGGTTGTTAGATTGGACCTATTCTCCTCTGGTAGCAGCCCATTTTGCCACCCTTGGGGGGAACACAGAAAAAGACCGCGCCGTCTGGAAACTTGACTGGCAGGAAGTTCACCGGCATTTCGATATTTCGCCAATCGCTTTAACTGTTGAAAATCTCGAAACCAGACTAAAGACAAAGGGATGTAATGGAATATGGAGTTTATTTTCACCCCTTGAATCCAATAAAGTACCGGCATTTATGTATATGTTAGAACCACCTGCCCTTGATACACGAATCATTGTACAATCAGCCGCCTTTACCTTATGTTCCGATAAATCACAGCCTTTGGATAAAATTCTTCTGGCCAATAATTTGTCACATACCATTACCAAGTTTGTCATACCGGCAAGCAGGGTTGAAAATTTTCGTGATCAATTAGATTTATGCAGCATTGATGAACGAAGATTATTTCCTGATCTTGAGGGTGTCACTAAAGAAATGAAGCGGTACTATTCAACTTCATCTAAGCAAAGGTGACCCAATGTTTCTTGATAAAAAACCTTATACCTTCGACAGTGTAGCGCGCATGGCCATTATTGTTGGATTGTTGTGCGGGTTGATCTGGGCTTTGGGCTATTTGAGCGATGTGCTGATCCCTTTCACTGTTGCCTTACTCTTAGCCTATCTTATCAATCCTCTGGTAATTTTCGTTCAAAAAAAAATCCCTAACCGCAGCGCCGCCGTTTGTATAAGCTTGCTGGCCGTATCGGGTTTAGTAATTGCTTTAGCATGGTTCATTATCCCTAAAATTATTAATGAGATAACCCAAATGGGCAGAACGTTATCTGAACTGGTTAATAACTCAAAATTAGCCGAACAATCGGCTAAACGTTTGCCTCCGGACCTTTGGCAGGCACTCAAGGATTATGCGGCTAAAAAGGAAGTTCAAAATTTTTTTAAGGCAGACAATTTCCGGAAAATGGTTGAAAGCTTACTTCAAAAAATATTACCAGGTGTTTGGGGTCTTATTACCGGCACGGCGAGTTTTCTTATGGGCCTGATCGGGCTTGCCGTAATCGGGCTTTATCTTGTTTTTTTACTTCTGGATTATCAAAGAATCGTAATTTGGAAAGATCTTCTTTTACCTACCCACAGGGAAAAGATTATAAGCTTTGTGAGTGAATTCGACACGGCAATGAGCCGCTATTTTAGGGGCCAGGCAGTAATTGCCTCTATAGTAGGGGTTTTATTTGCCATTGGCTTCTGGCTTATTAACCTGCCCATGGGCATTATATTAGGCCTATTCATTGGGATCCTGAATATGGTCCCTTATTTACAAATTATTGGCCTTATACCTGCCTTTTTACTGGCTCTCGTACATGCGCTGGTGACCGGCACAAGTTTCTGGACAGCCCTGGGTTTGACCGGGCTGGTCTTTGTGGTTGTGCAGATCACACAGGATGCAATATTGGTCCCCAAAATCATGGGCCGAATAACAGGATTAAGTCCAGTCATAATTCTGTTATCTTTATCCATATGGGGGAAGTTGTTGGGCATCTTCGGGTTGCTTATCGCCCTGCCAATGACTAGTCTCCTTTTGGCTTACTATCGCGGTTTTCTAACCACCGCCAAAGCCGGGGCTTCCTCTTCTGGTGGTTCCCTTACCGACAAATAAACATCAATAATATCAATGAGTTTCATATGGGTAATTTTAACTTCCTTCCCTTGTACTTTTAGCGATAGATAAATCCTAAAATTTCTTATGGATTTGCTCCAATAAATAATCACTCCAAGTATAGATTTTCAGATATTAAATTCCATCCTGTAGCGTAGGGCTTTAGCCTTGCATTTTGGCAGGGCTAAAGCCCTGCGCTACTTCTGTCCGAATATGGGTTTTAAAATTATTTTTATGGAAAGCTATACCTTTTCGACGGCATAAAATATGAGGTAAAAGTATCGAAATGAAAGGTAAAAGTCACAACTGAATATAGATGTTTCTCATTATTGAAATAAAAATCCTAGACCTAATTATTTCCAATGTTAATAAGTTACCATTATGTAGTTGCTAATAACCTTTGGGAATAAAAATTATCTAAATTATATTGATAAATATAATATATAGATTCATTTTTTGGTACTATTCAAATGGCACGATAAATGCAGTAATAAAGGACGGAATTCAAAATTAACCTCAGCTTACAATTCAATAAAAAAACAAATAATTAAACGTTCCCCGGCAGACCTCTAGCAGCAATATTTGTAAATCCTAAGAAGTTTTGCAAATCTGATAGAAAACTTGACAATTTGATTAAAAAAATATTTTCCTTTTATTTATAGGAGGTTTAACCATTTATATTAGATTTCATAAGACAGGATTGACAGGTCAATCAGACCAATGAAAAAAATACCACCCACCCTGTTAATCCTGACTAATTCAATTTTAATCTCAAAACTGAGACTTTACTATCAAATATGTACTAATTTGATACCTTGTTTTAGTAGCCAATTTAATACATTTACGATTTGATTGTCTCGTAAAATTTGAAAAGGCTGCATACATACAGTGGAGGGAATTAAATTTATGATATAAATTGCTTGCAGGGCCTCGCAAACCCATAATGTTTTCAGGGAAACATTTTTTAAGCAAAGGGGATTAAAATGGTTAGAATAAGTATATCAGACCCGGCCCATAAAATCAGAGACAAAATTCTTCTTAATGTTCAAGCAGCAGTAAAAAACCTCGCCATAAATGTTATCGTCCGAAATGATAATCAAAGTCATGTAGACTGTTATACAAAAAATAAAACAGCTTCCACTCCGGTTATTATGATCAATGGAGAAATAAAATCCTACGGTAGGATACCTGATATTGATGAGTTTACCAAATGGTTAGCAGTGAAAGAAATAAGGATCGGATAAATAAATTATTGGCATTAGAAATAACAATATATGTTGCAATCTAATTTATATTTCATCTTTATATTTTGGGTCATATAATGGTGGTCTCGTAAAAAGTCGATTGTGTTAAATTTGTTAACCCGACCTAGGGGAAAAATCTTATGTTTTTCAACATGTTGTGAAATAAAGATTTCTCACATCGGCTCGAAATGACATTTAGATTAGACTTTTTACGAATGCATCATATAATGACTCACAATCTATATGAATATATAAAATCTTTACGTTTATAAACTTAGCTATTAGTCTATTAATAATTAATAATATACACACGCTTTACATCCCCTTTTATATCACTAAGGTTTTCTATTTTAAAAATTTTTCTTTTTTCTATTTTTTTTCTCTGCTATCTTCTGATATATTAGAAATTAATAAATTTATCTAATTAGATTTAATCTGAATTCTGATTAAAGAGATCCAAAAAAAAATAAAAAAACGCTGAGCGAATTTTATGATATCCCATTACCGGATAAATTAAATATGATTACTCTTAGTATTTTTATTCTCAGTATAGCCTTAATGCTTCAATTCACGGCCGCCTTTTTTGCTTTCCGGCTGATTCGCATTACCGGAAAACGCATGGCCTGGATATTAATTTCTATAGGCATTTTTTTGATGGCCATCCGGCGAGGCATTCCATTATTCAAGATAATTTCCGGAAACATTCCCTATTTACCCGATATAACAAACGAATTTATCGGGCTTATAATATCAGTGCTCATGGTAAGTGGAGCAGCCTGGATTGCCCCTCTTTTTCTATCCATAAAACGTTCGGAGGATGCTTTGCGTGAAAGCAGGGAATGGCTTTCCACAACCCTTAAAAGCATCGGAGATGCGGTGATTGCCACCGATACAAAAGGCTCTATTACCTTTATGAATCAAACTGCTCAAATTTTGACTTGTAGGACCGAGAAAGAATCTATAGGAAAACCTCTGAAAGAAGTGTTTACCATAGTCGATGAAAAAACAGGTCAACCAAAAGAAGCCCCGGTAATAAAGGTAATTCAAACCCGAGATATTGTCACATTGGATAATCAGACCCAATTAATAAATAAAAACGGGATAAAAATATCCATTGACGACAGCGCTGCACCTATTAAAAATGAAAAAGGTGATATTATTGGCACAGTTCTTATTTTCCGCGACATTACAGAACGTAGACGAGCGCAACAGGAAATCAAATATGCCCATAGAGAACTTAATCAGATATTCAACACCGCTGCAGACGGCATGCGCGTAATAAATAGGGATTTCAAAGTTATTCGAATTAATAAAAAATTTCTGAAGATGGTAAACATGAGCAAGGATAGGGTGATTGGCCAAAAATGTTATAAGGTTTATCCAGGCACCTATTGTCATACTCCCAATTGTTCAATGAAAAAAATTCTTGCAGGAGTGGAGTATCTGGAACATGATGTAGAAAAAGAACGTCCGGACGGAAATAAAATGACATGCATTATGACAGCAACCCCCCTTCGGAGACCTGACGGTGAATTGATTGGCATTGTTGAAAATTTTAGGGATATTACCGAACGTAAACAAACAGAAGAAGCCCTGCGACAAAGTAAGACGGCCAAAGAAGAAAGGCAAAGACTATTTTCAGTGCTGGATGTGCTTCCGGCCATTGTCTATCTTCAATCAACCGATTATTCTATTCCCTTTGCCAACCGAAAATTCCAGGAACTCTTCGGCGATCCAAAGGGTAAACACTGTTATGAAATTATCCATGGACTTAAAAAGCCTTGCGAGGAATGCAGAATGTCTCGTGTATTGGATAAAAAAAATATACAAAAGTGGGAATTGACCTCTTCAGAAGGTAAAACTTATGAGATGTATGATAACCTGTTCACTGATATAGACGGTTCTCTGATGGTGCTGGAGCTAGGCATTGATATTACCGATCGCATCCGGATGGAAAAGGCGAGGGAAGAAGCAGAGCACAAATTAGAGAAACAAAGGGCCATTGCCATTTTATCGGATCGGCTACGTTCCTTGGGGGAGATGGCAACAGGAATGGCGCATGAACTGAACCAACCCCTCTTAGGTGTTCGAGGACTGGCCGAGCATATTCTCATCGGTTTTAAAAGGGGTTGGAATATTTCAGAAGAAACCATCAGGGAAAAAATCCGGCTAATCATTGAACAAACCGAAAGAATGACCCATGTTATAGAACATACACGTATGTTTGCCAAGGGAGCTGACAATTGCGAACTCCTTCCTGTCCAAATAAATGAAGTAATAAAATCGAGCCTGGATTTGATAGGCGTACAATTACGCTTCAGAGGGCTCACCCTCAACTGTGAGTTCGCTGATGACCTTCCCACTGTATTGGCTAACCCTTTTTCTTTGGAAGAAGTTATTATGAATTTAGTAAACAATGCCCGCGATGCAATTATGGAAAGAATGAAAACCGGTGCAATTGAATCTCCACAGCTTATTGTACGCACATTTAGGGAAACAGGCGGTCATGGTCAACCTGTGAAGATTGAGATAATAGACCATGGGGTGGGTATTCCCCAGGAATTGATGTCAAAGGTATTTGAACCGTTCTTTACAACCAAAGAGCCGGATAAAGGGACCGGACTTGGGTTAGCCCTTTCAAAATCAATCATCGAAAAATTTGAAGGGACAATTAATATCCAATCAACACCCGGTTTGGGCGCCACTGTAATCATTACCCTGCCGGCCATGATACAAAATTAGTGGTTAGACAATATTAGACAATAAAGGAAAGATAATATGGGTCATGAAGGCTCGATGCGTATTCTTCTTGTTGACGACGAGGAAATCGTCCATCAGACCCTGGGACCCTATCTTCGGGATTCCGGCCACTTGGTGGATAATGCCTATGAAGGAGTTGCCGCTTTAAAGTTAATAGAAGTTAATAATTATGACCTTGCCCTTATCGATATCCGAATGCCGGGTATGGATGGGCTTTCTATATTGTCTGAAATCAGGGAAATTCGCCCTGAGTTATCTGTGATTATGATCACCGGACATGGAAACATGGAAATTGTTATTCAGGCCTTGAGATCAGGTGCAGTTGATTTTCTGGCCAAACCTGTCAAACTATTTGAGCTGGATGCCGTGCTGGAAAAATCCACTCGTATCCATTACTTACGTCAGGGCCAACGCCATTTAAGGGAAACCATCAAAGGAATCCAAACCTCAGAGGATACTCGCCTCAGGAATCGTCGAATGGTAGGGAAAAGCAAAGCAATGACTGAGGTGAACAGACAGATCCGGTTGGCCATAAAGGCACAGTGTGAAACAATACTTATTTCAGGAGAAACAGGCACAGGGAAAGAGGTTGTGGCCCGCGAAATTCATTTTAAAGGGGAAGAGGATACAAAACCATTTATAGCAGTAAGCTGCCCGGCTTTACCTGAAACACTCATTGAAAGTGAGCTGTTCGGCCATGTAAAGGGAGCATTTACCGGCGCTGCTATGGACAAAGCAGGTTATTTTGAGCTGGCGGATGGAGGAACACTCTTTCTTGATGAAATTGCCGATCTCTCCTCTTCTGCGCAGGCTAAATTCCTCCGGGTGCTGGAAACAAGGAAGTTAAGGCGGATAGGCGGATCAAAAGAAATAGACGTTAATATCCGGGTTATTGCAGCTACCAATACTCCCATGGAAAAACTCGTGGAATCTAAAAAATTCCGCAAAGATCTTTTTTACAGGCTCAATGTGTTTACCATCAACCTTTTGCCCCTGCGGGAAAGACGCTTGGATATTATCCCTCTGGCCAAGCATTTCCTTTCAACTTACCTGATAGGACGAAGACTTCCCATCAATGACTTCTCGAAAAAGGCCAAGGATAGCCTCATCAATTATGACTTTCCCGGCAATGCACGTGAGTTGCGCAATACGGTCGAAAGAGCCGCAATTCTCTGCCAGACCAGTCTGATCGAGCCAACTCACCTCAACCTCCCGAAAGCTCTCAGAAACACTCCTGCCGATTCCTGCAGATTAAATGAAGAACAGGCGCGCCAAATTATCTTAGATGCCCTTGAAAAAGCCAAATGGAACCGCCGCCAGGCTGCCAAAAACCTTAATATACCTTATTCATCCCTTCGCTATAAATTAAAAAAATTTAATATATCTTAGGTGCTTATAGTATTTCAGATATTAAATTTCATGCACTAATTTCTTTATAATGTAGCGCAGGGCTGAAGCCCTGCGCTAATATTGTATGAATATCTGTTGTAAAATTATTTATCTGAAAATCTATAGGTGCTTAGTTCTGAATTTCGTATTTTTTATGATAGAAAATTTTTAAAACCTTTTTGGTTCCGGCTTGTCCGGGTTAGGTAATAATTATTAAGCTTTAGGTAATAAACTTTCTCACAATCTTTAGTAACTTTTGCTGTTAATAGTTGCTAATCCCCTCTTCAATATTTAGTGACATACATATGGATATTTTGACTTAATCCCCCATCCTAATAAATGATTTAAGATGCTAAGTTCATCCGGCACATCTATTGCATTATAAATACGTACTCAATGCTATTAACTTAAAATTAGTGTAAATTTTTCCCACTTACCTGTACCTGGATAGGGAGAAGAATTAAGCGAGGAGAAATGCAAGCAACTTAGTTTAAGTTAATGAATTTGAATAGGCACTTCCTTAAAACCCCGGCAAAGTTTATATATCCCTAATAGATAAAAATTGCAGCAGACAAGAATCATCGATGGATAAAATCAAAACGGAGGTGATCATTTTATGCCCAAGATAGTTATTGTTTACTTTTCGAAAACAGGCAATACCAAATTAATGGCTGATCTAACCGCACAGGGGGCTTTCAAGGCAGGTGCAGCAGAAGTGAAATGTGTAGAAGTGGAGAAGGTTACTTTTGATGACCTTTTATCTTCTGATGCTATTATTATCGGATCTCCAACCTACTATGGATCTATGGCCTCTCCGATCAAAAAACTCTTTGATGACAGCATCCTCATCAATGGTAAGCTTGTAGGCAAAGTTGGCGCCGCTTTTTCTTCCTCCGCTTTTATCGGGGGAGGAAATGAGACGACTATTTTAGATATTTTAAGGGCTATGCTGGTGCATGGTATGATTATTCAGGGAGACTTTAAAAGAGATCATTTCGGGCCGGTAGCCATTAATAAACCTGATGAAAGATCTCAAAAATTATGCCTTCGTTTAGGGACCAGGGTAGTTGATTTGGTTAAAAAATTACAGGGAAAATAATTAAGGAGATTTATTCGAAGTATGAATGATTCAGGGCTTATGAAAAAGGAAAACAAAAAACATTCTATATTTTCTTTAAGGGTATGGTCTAAAAAATTATTACAACTGAATATGTGGTTTGTTATGGTGGGGGTTATAGTTTTGGCTTTAGCCTCCATAACCACATTTTTTTGCGGATTTATTCATTTTGTGACCTTTGTAGTGAAAGATATTCATTGGCATAAGTTTCATCTTCCGGAAAATTTTGATGCAGTCATTTGTGAAATCCTGGAGATAAATCTTATTGCGGTGATTCTTTTTATCTGTGCTATTGGGCTTTATCTCTTATTTTGGAAAGACATACATGTCCCCCCCTGGTTATCTATAACCAATGTCAATCAATTAAAGGAAAAATTAGTGGGCATTATTATTACTGTTATGGGAGTGACCTTTTTAGAGCATATCCTGCATTGGGATGATCCTCAAGGAACATTAATGTTTGGAGCAGCCATTGCCCTGGTTATTATCGCCCTCGTTTTCTACACCAAAATATTAGCAGAAGAAGAGGAAAAAGAAGAACATGGAGACCATGGATAAGCTTGGTGAGGTTTGTAAAAATACAGACCCTCGCCAAATATTAAAAAAATTATTGCGCTTAGCTGAGGCCAAACTGGATCTTGTCTGGCGTTTTGAAGCCGGAGAGGAAATAACCAGTCTCTGTATTGCCAATTATATTAAAAACTGGGAATTTAATAAGCAAATTCTTATCGGGTCTAAAGATTCGTGTGTTTACTCTTTATCTATTGATAAAAAGTTACTGTGGAAATTTTGTGCTAATGATGAAATCCTGTCTCTTTTTGCCGCTGATTTAACCAACGAAGGATCGGAAGAGATCGTTGTCGCATCAAAGGACCATTATATTTATGTTCTTGATGCCGAAGGCCTGCTGATATGGAAATATAAATGTGAGGGCCCCTTAAAAGCTGTAGCAATAGCAAAAAAAGGGACAGACAACCTTATCGCAGCCGGCTCCTCCAATGGATATATCTATCTCATAAAATACCAGGAGGGACTCCAATGGAAATATTATTGTGGTGATAATTGCATAGTCAACGGTCTTTGCGTGACCTTTCTGGGAGAAAATGAAAAGGACAATATTATTGCTGTTACGAACCAAGGCGATGTAATTATCCTGGATTATCAAAAACAGAAGTTATTGCGTAGATTCAAAAAACCCGGCTCAATTTATGCTGTTATTGCTCAGGATATTGATAATGACAGCCTCAATGAAATCGTGATTTGTTCGGATTCCTGCTGTGTTTATGCCTTAAACAGCTCGGGCCGGGAAAAATGGCGGTTTAAGACCAAGGATTCAGTCTATTCCATTCATTGCTGTGATATTGATATTGATAATCGTTTTGAAATCATTATCGGAACGAGAGATGATTTTGTTTATGTTCTCAATGCCAATGGACAATTTCAATGGAAATATAAGACTGATCATAATGTCTGGAGCATCTACAGCGCCCCTCTATCTCATCCCAAATTTTATGACCTTTTTGCCGGTTTAAGTAATCGAAAGGTCTATTACTATAAGCTGCTTGATTGGCGCCTTTACTCCAGTAAAATTGAACATGCCTATAACAAATTGTTAAATAAGGACCAATCAGAGTGGAAAATCATACAAAATCTTAGCCGGGATAAGGACAAATACCTTCGCCGATTTGCCGTCCAAAAAATGATACCCTTAACCAATGACCCTCATTTAATCCTAGGTATATTCGGTTGTTTAAGAAATATGTTAAATGATCCTTCTCCTATGGTCCGCAGCGCTGTCGTGAAAAACCTGGTCAACTTAGCCAATCATTATTGCGAACTTGTATTAAAAACACTATCCACGGAAAACTCCGAACAGGATGAAGAGGTTCGTCAGAATATTGTTCATGAATTAAGTCATATGGCTTTAAAAATGCCCATCAAAAGAGGAGAAATCTTTAATCATATTCAGCGGCTTAATCATCAATGGGAGCAGATTGATCGGAAGGCAACTATTAATCTTTCCGATATTGCCCAGAATGAATTTATCACCGGTAATATAAAAAAAGCTCTTATGGACTTTCAACTGTTAGACAGAAGAGGAGTTGACCTCATCTGGAAACAAAAAACCGACGGTTATGTGTGCTCATTAGCCTATGGTGATATCGACCAAAATAATACCTCGGTTATTATTCTAGCCTCAAGAGATAATCATCTTTATGTGTATAATCACCGCTCGAAATTAAAATGGGACAAACTCACCAAAAGCTATACCCAAAGAGTGCTTATTGAGGACATTGATAATGATGGCCGGCTTGAGATTGTTATCGGCGGGGCCGACGGCACCTTCCAATATTTTTCAGGGGATGGAGAAGAAAAGGGAGGATTTTTACTGAATAATCAGGTTAATGATTTTCACCTGATTAAAAATACTCCCGGGGAGAATGTTGATTTAATAGTTGGGTGTCAGGATGGAACAATTTATTATTTGAGTTCCATGGGAAAGGAAAAATGGCGGTTTCAAGCTAAAGTTTGCGTCTTAAGCGTTTGGGCGGAAGATATTAATAATGACGGCCGACCGGAAATTGCCGTGGGCGCCTTGCACGGCCGATTGCTTTTGCTTGATCAAAAAGGCAATTTACTCTGGGAGAAAGATTTTCAAAGCGATATAAGGACCATTACTTCGTTAAGGGAAAAAAATGATGCTCATATCATTATCGGCACCAGAAGAGGCGACATTTATGCCTTAAACAGGCAGGGACAAATCAGGTGGAAATATTCATGTGATTGGGTTATTAACAAAATTTGGATATGTGAAATACATGATGAACTGAGAATCTTAGTGTCCAGTCAGCATCCCTCAATTCTTGTACTGAATACGAAAGGAAATAAAATTGGAGAAATAGAAACGTGCGGAAGCATAACCAGCATGGCCTGTGGACAGCATGGGCAAAAAGAAATTATTTTAGGATCTGAGGACAACCATGTATATATTTATCGATTTGTGGATAAACAAAAAATTGATCAATATATGAGAAAATGTCTGGAACTATCTAAAATCACAGAAAAAAAATTAACCTTTCAAAGAAATGACATTTTAAAGCTGATTAAGATAAATTTTGAAAGTGGAGAGACAAAAAAAAAGGTAGTCTTGGTTGGCTACAGGGGTACAGGGAAAACGCAACTTTTATGGCAGATTCATTCCGGAGAATTAGGAGAAACTTATCTGCCGGTATATATTAACCTGCAATACACCAAATTAATCAGTTTATCGGATTTTGTAAGCGATCTTTCGGGAAAAATTACCAACGATCTCTGGCGCAAGGAAATACCCGCCCTGTGCCCTTCCGAATCGGAGTTGACTGAAAATTATTTTGATGCCTTTAATGCCTTTTTTAAAGACGTTACCAGTAAATTAGACCAAAAGATATTTCTGATTCTCCTTGATGATTTTGATAAATTACAATCAGAGGTGGATCGAGGAAACCTGAGTGATGATATTTTCCGTCTGTTTGAAGAAATGATTAATACCAAACATTGCTATTTTATTCTGACAACCTCTTCGTACCATTCTGATCTCAACAAAGAGGGGGATTACCATTTCTTTAACGATGCCATTGTTAAAGAGGTTAACTTTATTGATAGATTTGATGCTCACCGTGGTTTAATGCACCAATTAAAAAATTGCCTGGCGGATAGAGAGGAAGTTGTTCGCAAAATTTTATTTCTTACCGGATGCCATGCCCATTTTTTACAGATTATCTTTAATCTCATTCTCACCCATCTCCAAAAAACGAAAAGAAGATCCTTAACCGTGGAAGACTGGTCAGAGATTTATTCCAGATTAATGGAGGCTATAGAAGTGGAACTCAACAGCCCATGGGAAACCTGCCTGCCCTGGGAAAAAGTGGTTCTTTCTTCTTTAGCCGGGCTGCAAAAAAACAGCTTCACCATTTCCGATATTGAAACAAGCCTTGATATATTTACTCTCCTTATTTCAAGTTACCAACTGGCCAATATACTGAGGATCCTGGCAAAAAAATCTATTCTCAATGAAATATTTACCGGCCAGGAAATTCAATATAAGTTTACCATTCCTCTGTTGCGGGATTGGGTAAAAAATAAAACCAATCCCTTTCAGGTGATTAGTGAAAATGCGGCAACCATCTTAAGTAATGTTCCCTTGCGATTATTCTATCGCCAACATAAATTGATTCAAGAAAAAAATCAAACGGGAGTATTTCTTCAGACTATCGGTCTTGCGGCGGAGCGTTGGGAAGTGCTGGTAAGATTATCTCAAAAATGGTCTAAATTGATTGACAGCAAAAGAAAAAAAGATAGTAATAGTAAAACCCTTAATGATTTTGTTCGCTATTTTGTTAAGCTATTAGGTTTTTCAGTCAAAGAAGTTCTTATATCCTCTAAACTTACCGGCTTTCATCTGGAAACCCCCGCTATACGGCTCAAAAAACTGGCTAATATGATCTTAATTGTGCCAAACAACAGTAAACCCGATGAAGCGGATTTTCAGGCCCTCATGGGACTCATTGGTAGTCTGGAAGAAGCCTCTAATGTATTTCTCATTCTGGAATTGGAAAATTCTTATGTTTTTGAAAAACTCGTCTTAAATTCCAAATTAGACCTTGTTCTCTTAAATGAGCAGGGAATTGAAAAGATCTTTCTGTCCTTTAATTACCTTCGTGCTCTTTTAGAAGAAGTCATCCTAAAACATGTGGACTTTGTTGATCTGTCTCCCTATGAAACTATGGGACCGGTCAGCAACATGTTTTTCGGACGTTTAAAAGAAATCAAAACCATGCGACAACTATCACATAAAAGCTTTGCTATTGTTGGGGCAAGACAATTTGGCAAAACCTCTCTAATGCTCAAGGTCCGTGATATCCTCGGCCTGGACCCCAAAATCCAAACCCTTTATCTGGATTGCAGTACCTATGATGATCCATTAACTCTGTGCCGGGCTATTATTGAAGGGATCGATTTTGGCCAAAGGCTGACTATTGAAAATCTCGGAGAATTTAAGCGACTCATTCGAGAATGGTGTAAAAAACAAAAAATTAAATTAGCCCTCTTTTTAGATGAAATCGATGCCTTATTAGCTGTTGATATGGAACAAAAGGAAATACTTTTTAAAACCTTTCGTGCACTCTCTCAGGAAAATATCATAACTCTCGTCGTAGCCGGCTATGAAGAATTGTTCCTGAGGACCAAAAATATTAAATCACCCTTATTTAATTATCTGGAATTAATCAAACTCTCCTTTTTGGACAAAAAAGCAGCCGCACAACTAATAACCGAGCCAATGAAAGAGCTGGGGATTCATCTTCAAGACGAAAAGGCGCTGGTAAACGACATCTGCAAAATAACTTCTTGTTTTCCCAATCTCATTCAGTACTTATGTAAAAGATTAATTCAGCTCATTGCCTCCAAACACAGGCGGGTTATTTATATTACTGATGTGGCCGAAATAGAAAAAGATCTGGAATTTGAGGATTATTTGATAAGTAGATTATTTACAAACCTGAGCCCCTTAGGAAAAATAATTGTCCTTTTAACGGCAGAAGATCAAAAAATAACCCTTTCTTTGATTGATGAAAAATTAAGGGAAAATAGTATCGATTTATTACAGCAGGAATTATATGAGGAAATAGATAAAATTATTATGGCTTCTGTATTTGCCAAGACTGAACAGGGTTTAAAATTTACTTTGCCCCACTTTTCTCATATTCTTCACCAAAACATGGAAAAGGAATTATTATTAAAACAACTAGTAAGAGAGGTAGACAATGAAAGATCTTGATCCCTTTAAATATACCGGACCCTTAGATCCCGAACTGGATTGCCTGGTAAGGATTATGAGACAGGAAGAATTAAAAGAAGTGATTAATGGCGTGCGTAATAATACCTATTATGCTGTTGTTGCTCCAAGACAAACAGGCAAATCAACCTTTCTTTTTCAATTAATGAACGAACTGCCTAAAATACTGCCCGGCTATCAGGGAGTTTACCTTACCTTAGAGGACCTTATTCATGCGGACAGAAAAGAATTTTATCAAAGCTTTGCCCGAAAAATAACCACCTGTTTGGCTAACCAGTATCAATTTCAACCCCCATCTCTCAGCCAGCGTTATAAAACAGTTACTACTAATCTTGATCTTAAAGATTTTCTCCTGGAATTAGCCAAAGCTAAATTCAGCCTGTCTCATTCACATGAAAACATTGAATTTGACGTCAGTGATTACACAGGGCTTAAATTTATCCTCTTGATTGACGAAATAGATGCTATTTCAAAAGATACTATGATTGAATTCGTGAAAACTGTACGCTCCATCTTTATTGAACGATTATCAGTAGCCGGGTTTAAAGCCTTTAGCATCATTTTGTGCGGGGCTGCAGACCTGGCCTCTCTCACCTATGGGAAAACCTCTCCCTTTAACATCAGTAAGGTTATCTATCTGAGAGATTTTTCTTTTGAAGAAATAAGTGATTGGCTTAACCGCATTTTCACCTATCTGGAGGTTCAATTTAACGATTCTTTTGTTCAAAAGTTATTTGAACAAACACAAGGTCATCCCTATCTCACCCAGACGCTCTGCTCCAGGATCTTAAGACGTCTCCAGGCAGAAGGGCGATCTAAAGTAAATCAGGACGATTTCACAGAAATCGACCAAATTATAATGTCCGGAGATATTAACCTAAGGACCAGCTTAGAAAAAATTAAAAGCGATGAATTGCTGGAAGAGATGCTTTCCTTGATTTTAGGGGGGAAATCTATTCGCTATACCAGGATACATAATATTATTTATAACCTGGAATTGGCCGGAGCTATTCGCCGACAAGATGAATTTTGCCGAATAAGAAACCCTATTTATGAAAAATTCTTTAAACAACAAATGCAGATTACTAAAATGACCTCTTAAACGCGCGATACCTATGATTAAATGCTATCTCCCCTTGTTGGCCATTATGTTTCACTCGAACTATTAGACTACTTACGAGTTTACCAAATTTTGTTGTCAACAGTTGCTAATTTCTGCCTCAAATTTTAAATTCAGCCAGCCCACATTTTTCTGTAACTCTTTGTTTCAAAAAATCTTTTAAAATTTTATACCCACTGGCACATTTATTGCTATTTTAATAACGAAGGGGGAATTATAAAATACAAAATTATGGAAATTTCTGTAACTGATTATATGAGGATCAATGCCATTAACTTAAGCTCGGACCGAAATGCCAGGACAATAATCCTTAAGATTAATGGCATTGATATGAGAATAAGTAAAGGGGATGGGGTTATGTTACAAAAATTTGCAAAGCTGGAAACATACGAAAAGGTAGTAATATTTTTATGTACTTTCTTCACTATTTTTATCTTAATTCTTATCATTAAACAGGGATTTTGAAAGTGTTCATGGAGGAAATTAAAATGATCAATCCAAAATTTGAAAAAATAAAAACATCGAGTGATTTTATGAGAAATACTATAGAAATTCTACCGGAGCCTGATTTATCTAAAACATATAATGAGCCTCCCTTTATTGATATTAGAAAAAATGATCCCGGAGAACTTGATACAATGGAATCCTTGAAAGAAGACTGTATTAGAATTCAAAATAAGATTAAAATAATGGATGAAATCATAAAAAAGATTAGAAGTCACTTATACGTTAATATTCCGGATTGATGCAATCGTAAAAAGTCTCATTAACGTGCAAAATCGACTTTTTACGAAACCATCATTGATTGATTAAAAAAAATGACAAAAAAAGATATGTCCGTTCAAGCAATAATTAAGGGAAATTATCTATGATAAAGATAAAATTACTTGAAAGTATAGATGAAATTTGGTGCCCGGCTGGAACAGTCGGCCAACTGTGGTATGAGGATGAATGGTACGAAAAATTTATGCCTGACAATCCACTGCCCGGGTTCCCCTGGAAAGAAGGCATATATATCAACTTCATTAAATATGAAAAACTTAATGGGAATGACCATCAGTCTCCAAAAACGAACAATAATAATAAAGGACCCGTGAATAAATAAAAATTATCATTTAAATTCCGCTAAAAAATGATGGGGAATTAACTAAATGTGAAGAAGTAAAAAAATTAAGGTCATTGCCGGATTAAAACCGGGGTTAAAAAGGGGGTGTAAAAAATGATTAAAATATGTGTTTTGGATCCACTCCTAAAAAATCGACTCGAAATCTTTTCGAATGTTCAAGCCGCCGTAAAAAATCTGGCCATAAATGTTATATTCCATGAGGGAAATAAGCGCAACTTGAATCATCTTAAGGATAAAAACTTTACTACTCCGCTTGTTATGATTAATGGAATTGTTAAATCTTCCGGTAGGATACCTGATATTGAAGAGATTACCAAATGGTTGGAAGTAAAAGAAATAATAAGAATTTGTTAATTGCCAATTTACTGATTTAATAATGCCAATTTTTCTAAAATTAATAGGTCAGGTAAAAAAACTAATTGTTTTTATGGTGAATATTTTTGGCTCGTTTTAATTGAAATAATTCCTGTCGTTCCTTTTCTTCCAATGTGTTTTCCAGATACTTGATAGTTTCGCTATATTGTGGGATGAAGAGATAATTTAAGGCATTAGCACGGCGTTGGGTTTTTTTTAGCTCTGTTGCCAATCGTATGAGTGAGACTTCCAACTCAGCTAATTTGGCTAACTTTTTTAGGCTTGAGCAGAATAAGTGGACGGTTTTATCAAGGCTGGCCGAGGTGCCCTGAAATCCATAGATATTACATAACATATTTTCCCTGCTATAATTCACAATAGGAATGACGACACCCATAATGCTTCGATCACTAACTTGAATTTTTTCTCTTGAACAGGCCGCCAGCGTTATCTGAGACACCTTTTTCATTCCTAAAATGACGCTGGTTTGCTCAAATGATCGATAGGCTTTATTCAGTATTTCCTCTACCTCTTTTTTCGATTTCCGCAAGGATTCGAGCATACCGATAACTTCGGCAACTAAAACTTCACGCTTTTGCTCCAGAAGCTCATATCCTTCCCGGGCAAACTCCAATTCTTCTTTAATCCGCAATAAATTGCTTCTGGTAGCCGATAAATTTAATCGATTGGACACAATGAATTTTTCTCCTCTATTTTCGGATAATAGTGTTCAATCTGTTTTTCAGTAACCCGAATTAATTCTTCCCTGGGTAAAATGGCCGCTATTTTCCAAGCCAAATTTAAGGTCTCTTCAATGCTGCGGTTTTCATTATAGTCCTGGCAAATAAAGTGTTTTTCAAATACCTTTCCAAATTGTAAATATTTTTTATCACGTTCGGACAATTCGTTTTCGCCAATAATTGAGGCAAGTGTTGCCACTTTTTTTACATAGGAATAGGCGGCATACAATTGATTGGAAATATGGGCATGATCCTCTCTTGTTTTATTTGCCCCTATCCCGTCATTCATTAATCGGGATAAACAGGGAAGCACATTAATGGGAGGATAGATGCCCTTTTTCACAAGACCCCGATCCAATACGATTTGCCCTTCTGTTATAAAGCCGGTTAAATCAGGAATCGGATGGGTAATGTCATCATTGGGCATAGTCAAAATAGGTATTTGCGTAATAGACCCTCCGCATCCCTTAATTTTGCCTGCTCGTTCATAGATAGAGGCTAAATCACTATATAAATACCCGGGATATCCTTTCCGACTTGGGATTTCCCCCTTGGATGAGGAGACTTCCCGAAGCGCTTCACAATAATTGGTCATATCGGTGAGAATAACCAATACGTGCATACCCTGATCAAAGGCCAAATACTCGGCCATGGTTAAAGCGGCACGAGGGGTTACTAATCGCTCAATGGACGGATCATCAGCCAAATTTAAAAACATCACCACACGTGAAAAAACCCCGCTTTCTTCAAAACTTTGCCGGAACATATAAGCTACATCGTTTTTTATACCCATAGCAGCAAAGACTATGGCAAAATTCTTATTTTGGTTTGAAACCTGAGCCTGGCGAACAATCTGAGCAGCCAGCTCATTGTGGGGCAAACCGCTTCCGGAGAAAATGGGCAACTTCTGACCCCTCACAAGAGTATTCATACAATCAATAGATGAAATACCTGTTTGGATAAAGTCTTCAGGATATTCTCGTACAATAGGATTAATGGGCGCTCCGTTAATGTCCCTTTTTTCTCGGTAAATGGGAAGCGGACCTCCGTCAATAGGCATACCAAGCCCATTAAATTGCCTGCCCAACATATCTAAAGAAACAGGTATCTGTAAAGGCCTTCCTAAAAAGCGGACATGGGTTGCATGAATGGTCAGGCCTCCCGTGCCTTCAAAGACTTCAATGAGAGCCGAAGAGCGGCTGACCATAAGCACACGCCCATGTCGTACCGGCCTGTTTTGTGTCCGGATCTCAACTATTTCATCAAATCCTACTCCGCTGATATTTTCAATAAACAGTAGAGGACCGGCTACTTTAGAAATACCGATATATTCTTTTCCTAATAATCCGTTCATAGTATAACCATACTTTCCTTTTGCAGCTCATTCATTTGGATGTCAATTGCTTTGAGTAAATGTTCAAATTGCTCGCACTCGGTGTTTGAAATCTTTTCCTTCATGCGATTAATTTCATTTAAAACCGGAAGTTGTAAAATTCTGCATAAAGGGATGTTATCCTTAATAATATATTTAGATCGATAATAGAAATAGATAATTACCTTGAGCATGAGAAACTGTTTTTGGGGCACGGAATACATATCAACACTATCAAAAGCGTTCTGCTGTAAAAAAGCATTTTTTAGTAATTCCGCTTCTGCTAACACTAATCGTTGATTATCAGGAAGAGCATCCTCCCCGATTAATTTGATGATACGCTGCAATTTAAAATCTTCTCTCAGAACCTCCATGGCCTCATCGCGAACTACCTTCCACTCTGAATCTATTTTTTCCGCCCACCAGTTTTGGACAAGCCCCAGATATTCACTATAGCTATCCATATAATGAATGGCAGGGAAATAGCGGGCGCTGGCCAATTCCTTATTGAGCCCCCAAAAGCAGCGAACAAACCGCTTGGTGTGTTGGGTCACCGGTTCGGAAAAATCTCCCCCGGGTGGAGAAACTGCACAAATTGCACTAACAGATCCGGTCTTTTCACAGAGTGTATGTACTCGGCCGGCTCGTTCATAAAACTTGGCTAACCGCGAAGCAAGATAGGCTGGGAAACCTTCTTCAACGGGCATCTCTTCCAATCTGCCTGAAATTTCCCGGAGGGCCTCAGCCCATCGAGAGGTAGAATCCGCCATAAGAGCGACATCATAGCCCATATCACGATAATATTCGGCTATGGTAATTCCTGTATAAATACTTGCCTCTCGGGCAGATAAGGGCATATCTGAGGTATTGGCTATCAGAATCGTCCTTTCCATAAGGGGGCGACCGCGTTTTATATCCATTAATTTGGGAAAATCCATGAGTACACCGGTCATTTCATTACCCCGCTCACCACAGCCTATATACACAATAATATCAGCATCACACCATTTTGATAGTTGATGCTGGGTAATGGTTTTGCCGGTTCCAAAACCACCAGGAATTGCGGCTGTTCCCCCTTTAGCCATTGGAAAGAATGTATCAATAACTCTTTGACCGGTTATGAGTGGTTCATCGGGAATTAAGCGACGTAAAAAAGGCCGAGCATAACGAACCGGCCAGTGTTGGGCCATGGTTATTTCCCTAATGCCCATTGGCGTTTTAACACGAGCAATTGGTTCTTTTACTGTATACTCCGCTTCCTTTTGGATACTTTCTATTTCTCCTTCTATCTGGGGAGGCATTAGAATGCGATGCTCAAAAAGTGGCGTCTCGGAAACATTACCTATGATGCTGCCTGGTGATACATAATCGCCCTTGCGGACTTGAGGAATAAAATGCCATAATTTCTCTTCATTGAGGGGAAATAATTTTATCCCCTTGGTTATAAAATTTCCTGTGTGCTCAAAGAGTTGCCGCAATGGACGCTGTATACCATCATAAATGTTACCGATTAAACCGGGACCCAACTCAACTGATAAGGGGGCCCCTGTACCCCGGATGGATGAACCGGGTTTGAGACCTGTTGTGCTTTCATACACCTGTATGGTTGCACGGTCTTCATTTAATTCAATAATTTCTCCGATAAGGTGCTCATCACCGATTTCAACCAATTCCATCATTTCAACAGAATGTACCTTTACCGCATTCACTACCGGTCCATTAACCTTGTCAACAATACCGATTTCTTTTAGCATCTTTCACTCCCTTATATTTCTTTTTATCCTGTCCATCCTGTAAATCCTGGCTTCTATTCCGATTAATCCTCATTTACCAATAAATAAATATTCTGCGGCTGCAGAGCGTAACTCTTCTTGTCGACGTTCAAAGATTGCTTCTAAGCTATTGTCGTAGACAACTCTACCGTCCCTGCGTTTAATAAAAACACCGCCATTTTTTTTCAGACACTGTTCATCCAGGGTAATTTTTTTGCCTGTTTTCCAATTTATCTCATCTAATAAAGAACTTGACAGAAGAGATTTATCCCGTTCATTAACCTGGCAAGTAAACTCTTCTCCCTCAAGGAATTGGAGCCCCTGGTTAATTAATTTTAACAAAGTTGCCGGGTAATCAGTGTTGCGAGACAAGGAAAATAATTCCTGTCTTATTATGTCTAATACCTTCTGAAGCATCGATTCCTTTTGCCGCATTATTTCCATACGAGCCTCTAATTCTGCTTTGGATACCATTTTTGCCTTAGGAAAAAATATGTCGAGACGATTTTTCTCCCGTTCATTTTTTCGAAGTACCTCTTTTTGCATCTGTACGGCCTGCTCGCCAATCAAGACGGCATCTCTTTTAGCTTTTTCCAGAATATCTTCCGCCTCTTTAAAAGCATCTTCCATAATTACGCAAATCAGTATTTTCATGTTATTTTCCATGGCGCCGCTCACTTATCCTTCTCAGTAAGTAATCAGTAGTCATCAATTAAGAGAAATTAAATCTTAAGCACTAGTAATTATATCTTCATCCCCAAGGCTGCCAAGACAAGCGCTTCAGCCATTTTTTTTTGTCTTAGCGAGCCCTGACGATCAGGTATTTCTAAAATTAACGGCCCCCCTTTTTGTAATAGCATTGATTTTAAAAAAGGCTGAACACGCACGGCCAATCTCTCAGTAATCATTATTATCCCAATATTTGAGCGGCGTCTCATTTCTCTGAGAATTTTTAAAATCTCAGTTTCTGATTCGGCAACTTGTCCTTCAACCCCGGCCAAAGAAAATCCGAGCACCGTTTCTTTATCACCAATAAGAAAAAATTTCATTCCTTAAATTTTTCCTAAAATCATAATGGCTACAATCAATCCATAAATAGCAATTCCCTCAGCCAATCCGACAAAAATAAGCGCCCGGCCCGCCATTTCCGGTCTTTCACTCATAGCCCCCATAGCAGAGGAACCCACTAATCCCACGGCAATGGCAGCGCCAATAGTAGATGCTCCTATGGCCAGCGCTGCTGAAAAAAATCCCCATTTAATAGCCTCAGGATTTGTTGATTGTCGGGAAGTAGTTTCAGTATGAGAAATCGTATCAGTACTATACGCTTTACTCACAAAAATTAAGAAAGTCATAAATAAACTTATAGTTACCAGACTGATTAGAACTGCGGGTAATAATTTAGAAGAAACAAACGAAAATTTCATATCGGTAATCCTTTCTCCCTTTCGTTATATCCCAAACTTACTATTACTTTTACTATTTATACTTTCAAAATGAACATCCATGCCCCCCTTCTTGGAGCGCTAGATTTTTACCGGTTTATAAATTTCTCCACCTCCTTTAAAAAATTTACCAAAAAATTCATAGTATTCTAAACGAATTGTTTGTATGGTAACAATTACACTTTCAATAACAATGATGCCCATATTTCCTAAAATCATGATAATCCAATACCACAATATCCCGCCTTTTAAATCCTGCAAGGTATTAGCCAGGGCAAATACTGCTAAAAACAGTCCTGCGTGAGCCAGCGCAAAGGCAGATATGCGAATAAAGGAGACTGTATTTGAAAGAAATCCTATAACGATATCATTCACCTCTATGAAAGATTCCAATAAATAAATTCCAATATTTTCAGGAAAAACAGATAGGTTCCTTTTATGGATTATCCTGGTATAAAGATTAAATAAAGGCTCTTTAAAAAATATAATTAACAAGGGTAAAAATAAAATTAAAAATATATATCCAAAATTGGCTTGAAATTTCCCGGTAGCCAGATAAATAATTGCCAATCCTATACATCCCCAATAAAAAATTAACCCCATGATACCGAATTCCCCAAAGATACCTGTTTTGTAATCACTATTCATGATGGAGTTAATAATATTTAATATCAATCCTATACTGATAACAATAATCCCGAAGACTATGGTTACCTTCATGAAATAGGAAATATTTTCCATGGGATTAAACCACAACGGCGGAATGATATGTTCAAAACCAAATATGGAGCCATACAGGAAACCAAAAAAAGTGGACATGAATCCACATTCCATAATAATGAGTCCGATATCTCGGATATTTTCTTTCTTAGATTTTTTTAAGGTTAATAATCCACCGATAAAGAGAATAAACCCATGACCGATATCTCCAAACATAACGCCGAACATGAGCAAAAAGCTCAGGGCAAAAAAAACAGTTGGTTCAACTTCGTGATATGATGGAATAGCATATTCTGATACTAATTTTTCAAAAGGTCTAAAGAAGGCAGGATTTTGAAAGCAGGTTGGAATTTTTGTGAACTTTTCTCTATATTTCCGGTCTCCGTTTGGAATTGATACACTGACTATAGATTGCTGATCAGTGACTTCTAAAACCTTTTTTTTAAGTGTTGGGGTGACCTTTTGAGGAATCCATCCGGATATGTGATAGGTGTCGCCGACTTTATCAAATGATTTCCCAATCTCTAATAGGGTTAAAGATTGCTTTACCTTTCGATTTAGATCGGCAAGCTTTTTTTCAACCCCATTTCTCAACTTTTCCAATCTTGTTCCGGCAAGCCTATTTTCCATCTCTAATTTTTTTATCTTACCCTTTAGGATCTCAAAGTTAATATCATGAGCATGGTCATAATGAGGGATTTCTATTTTTTCGAAATAAGCGCTTTTTAATGCTTTTTCTATTTTTTCTTTATCCTTTCGTGAGCCAAAAACAAAAATCAAGCGCCGTTTAGAGAAGGTTGTCGACGGAATGTACAAATGATAAATATTTGATAAACTAAGTTCCAATCGTCCAATATTATCTGAGGGAATAAAACCTGAAGCTGCATACAAAAACTTACAGTCACAAAATAGATTTAAATCAATCTTTATTTGAGAGAATATCTCCAATTGCCTTAATAGATTTTCTTTTTCTGCTTTAGCTTTTTCCGGCGATTCAATCGCCTTAATAAAGCTAAAGATTTCCCCTTCCAATTGCTGAACTGTTTTCTCAATCACGGAAAAGTCTTTTTGGGGATTAACATCATCTTGCTGATATGGATAAGTTTCACTTAGTTGATTATTCTCTTTAATATCCAGTACTCTAAAAATTTTTTCTAATCGTTCTTTCAATTCAGAATATTTTCGTAATAGATTGCTGTCGGCTTCCGATTCTAAATCCAGTTCTCCCACACGAGTCTTTCGGATGTTCATCAAGTGCAGTATCTTTAAACTTGAGATAATGCTTGTGGTTTTGGCAATATAGTCCTGGGGAACTTGCAAATCGATTTTGGCCATTTTGGCAGGTCTGAACATATTAACTCTCCCAATCTCGCTCTAAAAACAAAAAAAAACAAAACGTTATGTTAAAAAAATAGTTTTTCTCTTTGTTGCGTTTTATTAAGCCGGGGGTTAGCTGGGGGGTAAATACAGTTTGTATTTTTAATTAGTACTTTCTGAATTTTCCGCATAGTGATTATAAATAAAATAATCCTTTACCTTATCAAAGGAAAGGCTCAATCTATTTGCCTCTGTAAGGCTTATTAAATCTCTTATTTCAATTTCTTTGAATACCAGATAATCAAGAATAGTACCGATTTGAAAAGGGAATCCTTGCCAATTTTTCCTGGCTAAGGAAAGTTTATATGATAATAATTTTCTATAGCAGATTTCAGGATCATCACTATAAGCCAATAATTCTTTATATGGAGTGCCGATTAAATTATTAAGCATGTCATTATAATCAACTGAATAAGCTAACTTTAATCGCCTATTCGCAGAAAGATATTTTCCATGCATTAAGCTATAATTGAGAATTTCTTCGGGAGAAAAGTAAAACATCTTTTTAAATCGAAAAATCCAAAAAATATTTAAAATATCATACTGAACACCAAGAAGATTTTGAGCTATTTTTCTTTCCCGATAACTTAAGGAACTGATATGTTGCCAAAGACGTTTATAGTAAAATAAGTCAAGGGCCATTTCCAGGGGGAACGTTTCTTTCTCAAGTGCAAATCGGTAGAGCGAATGTTTAAGAGGCTCGCCGTACCATGTCCCTTGTAATAAATAGATTATCTCATCGACATTTTTTGCTTTAAGCAGATCTTTGGCAGAAAAGGAAGCTGTTTTTTTCTTGAGAGACAATAAATAACGTGATTTTCCCGTTAACTTTTTATTTGATTTTTCACTACTTATAATACGCAAAATAACCTTTAGATTTTCCATCTCATATTTTTGGTAAAGATGTTGAATTAACTTTTTTCTATTACCTGAAAGCATCTCAATTACCTTATCATAACTGCTAAATAGATCTTCATAATACATTTGTATTAATCCGTCAAAAGAAGGCTGATAATTTTTCCATTTTAGAGCAAAAGAAGTTCTCTTAAGGCATTCTACTAATCCTTCATATCCGGAAATTCTTGACATATTTTCGTAATCAATCCGCTTCAACAACATACTCTTTAAAGATCGAATTTTAGCGTTTATATATGAATATTGAAAAGCTGCCTTTAACATCATAAATCATCAAAGAGTATTTTTCTCAATTTTTGAATTACCTGTTTATGCTGCTGGAGGGCATGTTTCTCTATTTTTTGCAGGTATTTTTTCTTTTCAGTAATAATATTATCTATTTCTTTTTCTCCCTCAAAAAATAACCTTCCTTTCAGGGATTCATGATTTTGCTGTATATCAGATTTCGTTTTATCAATTAATTTCCGGGCTTCAATTTTAGCCTGCCGAATTATTATATTGGCTTTTTCTTTAGCTTCCTCCAAGACTTGGCAAGCATTTTTATCCGCTTCCAACAGCTTTTCAATAACTGTAATTCCAGACAGCTCGCTCACTCAACAACCCTTTTTTATAAAATAGACTATTTTTTGGTAATGATGCTGGAGAATGAGCATAATGTTCCAAAACAGCTCAGTTTACAATCGTCACTATATGCAATATTGATGCCTTTGGTCATAAATAAAATGGTTAGATAATCTATTGAATTTATAGAGATAAATTATTAATTGTGATAGCCTGCTTTTTTCTTATTTTGCTAAATCGCAAAATTTTATGGATGAAAAAATGTTATCAAGGAGGGTGGAAAGAAATTGTTCTTAAGAATACAATAGGTTGACACACAGTATAAAAATTATGATCGGATTCATAATTTTTATACTGAAATAAAGCTGACCAGCATTTGCTTTTTGAACTTACCCCTAGCTTTTGTGAACAGTCATGGTATAAACCGTTTCATACACAGGAAGACGAGCCGGCAAAAGCTTTCTTAGCCCACCATCAGGAGTTAGGAAATAAGGATAACTCCTTCAGACTGTGTTTTGCCTGCCATAATCCCAACAATATATTCGATAACGATCCCAGCGATGGCATTGATACCAATTTCAAGGCCGGCCTGCCGAATCCTCCACGTGTTTACTCATACTGATGGGGAGCAGGAAATAATGCCAATTCCGACCCTGATTTCAATGGACATTTTGGGCATATCTGTGATTTTACTGGAATATTCTGGGATTCCGATTGGAACATCGTTACTAACGGCACCACTAGCTACGCGGCTATGAATGCACACAGTTCTCAGATTGCTACGATTTATTTCAATTGCCTAATTTGTCACGGGGACTACTCGATCTTCCCCAGGAATAGCACGAACTGATCTGATTCTCTGATAGCTTGCTCCTCGTGTCACAATGTTCACGGCGCCGCCGAAGCCATCATGGACGCGACCAACGAGGCTATGATCAGGGATGGGAGCCTGACCGGCAGGACCGGATATGGGTTCAGCTATGTGGTTGAGGACGGGACATACCCACAAGTGACTTCCACAGGCGCCGACCAAGAAAACAGCGTCGGCGCTGTCTTCAGGAACAACACTGCCGACATGTGTGGAGGTTGCCATGGCAATCCCGGTCCACCGGTCGCCAGCTATGATGCCGGTGGCAGTGGCTGGGGCACCTATCTGGAATACTATCGGCCATATCAGAATTATTAACAGGGAGCCGCCTTTCAAGCATCCGGTAATAATATGAGACAAGTTCGTCAGGATATTTGTTAAGATAGTTTGGCATGGCAGGAACACGCAGGAAAAAGAAGCCCAAAAGTAAACAAATGCAATTGGTTGCTGTTCAATAAATAAAATCCAATTTTGTTAATTGCATCAACAGAGAGGTTGATCTTATTGAAGAATTAGCCTTTAATTTAAAAATTATTGTCCGGTTAGCTGTTAAGGAAAAAGTCTTGCTGATAAAAAAAGACCCGCCTTCAAAAAAGATTATTAAAGTGAGTCGAACCTTTGAAATCCCACAAGAAACCGCTATTTGTACTAAACGAATAATTTCCTCATAGGAAAGAATCTGGGCCCTTGCCAGTTGCCGTAACCCTTTCGCCGGTTTACAATAGATACACCGCAGGTTACATCTATCAGTGACTGATACACGGATATAATTGATCTTTCGGTGATAAATATCATTCATAATGTTTTTCAGAATATCATATTGTTGCTCAATATAACAAGGGCTCGTTTAAAAAAACGAGCCCTTGTTTTCTCTTTCATAATAAAGGAAAAATCATTACTCGGCTACCTTGATTTTCCCCTCCTTTTTCATCTTCCTGAGCCAT
>DAOURK010000241.1 GCA_030625085.1 Pseudomonadota bacterium | reverse complement strand
CACACAAGAGCCTCATTAAAATTATATCTTATATTGGATAAAGAATGCGATGTGATTCTATAGGGTGGGTTTGTTTATTTTCGCTAAAGGTGGGTTATCTCCAAATCAACAAGGGGGGTTACGTCCCAGTCGGCCGTGACGCTTCAGGGGGATGTTCATATTATAGTGAATGAATACATTCTCACCGAATATTATGAGGTTTTGGCAAGGCCAAAATTTGATTTAAAATTCGACAAGGTTCAAACTATCCTGGAGTTAATCCGTTCAAAAAGTATAAAAGCCCCTGCCTTAGCTAAATCATTTCACCTTCCGGATTGCAGTGACGAACCCTTTCTTGAAGCAGCCTTAGCAGGCCATGCTCATGTCCTCATCACTGGCAATAAAAAGCATTTTCCTAAAAAATCTTGCAAAGGACAGAAAGTGGTCACTCCTCAAGAATTTTTAAGCGAATTAAGATAATAACTGGGAGATTATATTCACCCCGAAACAGGTCCTTGAATACGCCATCGCCCATTAGATCTGCCATCTCAGGCACAGAAACCATTTTAAAAAATTCCGCAGACTGCTTAAAACAAACAGTATTCCCCGACTGGGAGTTATGCAAGAGGCTGCCTTCATCCCGCTGGATGATCCAAATTATAGAAGATTACTCATGGAAGATCCGTTACATTATTTAAATGATCCTCCAAAACTAATAACCCTCGATGAAGTTTAATATCTAAAAATCAAGGATGCCGAAAATTGCTATACAATGCTATACAGTTATGAATTTGCTCTCGGGGCAGGTCAATGTTTTTTAGGTGGGCGTTTTTTCCAGTCACCGGGTTTTCTTCCTCCCGTGTCTGCACCATAATTTTTGCTTCCTCTGGATCTGGACTTTTGATATATAGGGGGTTTGGGCGGCTGAACATGAAGTGTTTTTTGATAGTAATCATCCAGCAGCATAGCGATAAGGGCGGATTCATCCTCACTTTCAGTCAGGCTCCTGCCTAATGGAACAAATCGTCGCATACGCTCTGCCTGCAGTTTATCGAGGGAACGGAGTCTTGCTTCCAGCAATGTTGTTATCCTTTGCGAAACAATGGTCTCAACATCTTCGTCACTTGGCACTGGCCGTTCCTGTAAATCGATGCCAAACTGTCCGACAATCTCTTTGAGCTTAATTTCCTCTATGCCGGCTGCAAGTGAAATAGCAACTCCACTGGCGCCTCGGCGGCCTGTCCTCCCAGCGCGATGAATGTAGAGCTCCGGATCTTCAGGGGGCTCATAGAGAACAACATGGGAAAGGTCCCGGATATCAATGCCGCGTGCTGCCACATCAGTGGCCACCAAAAAACGAAGAGTTCCTTTTCTCACCCTTGATAAGACCCTCTCGCGAGCGCTTTGTGAGAGATCAGCGCTCAACTCATCCGCATCATAGCCGAAACGTTGAAGCACCACGGACACGTAATGGACTGTAGCTTTGGTATTGCAAAAAATAATGGCTGAAACCGGGTTTTCGATCTCAATAATTCGTACCAAGCACCGGTCCTTTTGCATACCCGGCACTACGTAGTAAACATGTTCGGTATCCGCCACGTGAATTTGATCACTGCTCAAACTCAAAAATTCAGGCCGGTGAAGAAATTCACCCGCCAAGCGCATCACATGAGGGGGGAAAGTAGCTGAAAACATATATCCATTAACAGGAGTGGAGGGCAGGTATTCCCTCACCTGCTTCATGTCAGGATAAAACCCTATTGACAACATGCGGTCTGCCTCATCAAAAACCAGGATTTTCAGGTTCTTTAATGAAAGTGTCCCCCGCAAAAGATGATCGAGAATACGTCCCGGAGTGCCTACTACAATGTGCGCTCCCCGGCGAAGCATTTGAATTTGCGGGTTGTATTTTACTCCACCGAAAACGGCTGCAGTGCGTATTCCTGTAACACGCCCCAGCAACATCTCAGCCTCATTTGATACCTGACGCGCAAGCTCACGTGTGGGAACAAGAACAAGGGCCTGGCATACATCTTCTTTGGGATCAATTCTTTCAAGGATTGGTAAAATAAATGCGCCTGTCTTACCACTGCCTGTGCGGGACTGGGTCATCAAATCACGTTTGGCAAAAACATAGGGGATAGTTTTGGCCTGCACAGGCATCAGCTTTGTCCAGCCGGCCCGTGTAGCGGCTTCCTGTAACCCTTTGGGTAGATCCTCAATGTTCACTTCAGGTAAAGCGTTTTCCGGCTCAACTATGTCCTTATTTTTATTATCATGTTCGCTGCCGGCTATCTTTTTGTCCTGTTTAACATGAAAGGTCGAATTAACTGATTTATCTGCTTCTTTTTCATTTTTATGCTGCATCAGATTCCTTTAATTACTCCGCTTAAAAATATTAGCTGGTGGCCTGGGAAAATAATAAATTCTCAAATTGTAAAATTATTTTTCTGAAAATTTACATATTCAAGGATAGATGATACTATCATGAATAAGGCTTTTGGGGAGGCTGAAACCCCTTGTCGATAGATCATTATACCATTATTTCTTTACATGATATACGAACAACTAGCGAAAAGCAAGGGATATTATAAACCATCAAATGAAAGGCGAAGGGCATTATAAACAACCATTGTGGCGCATCATCTACTCATTTATACCTAAAAGCACATTGGATGCCTTTATCACCGCATAAATTTCCTTTCCCTCTTTAAGGTCCAGATTTTCAGCCGAAGTTTTCGTAATGATTGAGGTGATTTCCGTTCCGCTCGGAAGCTCAATAGTAATTTCCGAATTGACCATGCCTGGGACTATGCGTTTTACCTTTCCTTTGAAAATATTTCTTGCGCTCAGTTTCATTGTACCTCTCTTCATTTAAATAAAAATATATTAATTTAATAATTTATATTTGTCGGCCATTATAAACAAATCCTTTACTTGCTCCTGTTCAGAAGATGGCCTCCAAGTTCTAATCTATTTCCAATATAGAGATGTCAATGTCATTAACTTAAGTTCCTTATAGTTATTCCTCCCCATTGAAAAGATTCATAGTATTTCTTAAGTTAATGACATTGATAGAGATATTCGGCATCCTTCAAAATCTAATTTACACTTTCTGTAGAATTTGAGGGGTGATAATTAATTTTACTATTATTTTTATAAAAAACTGGACTACCTTCCCCTTTTCGGGTATAAGAGAATAAATACGTATATCTTATAACCCAAAA